>JAQUFI010000063.1 GCA_028684735.1 Bacilli bacterium
TATTTTCCCTTCACTTTCATCAACATATTATATGACAAAAACACATCAACGACACTAAAACATCAATTTATTACCCAAAAATAGTAGTAATATACAATTCATATCAAACATGTTGAATATCCTATTTATAGAAATAGATAAGAAGGAGGGGTACATAATGTTTCCTAGTGGCTATAGTTACTACGGTTTTGGTCCCTGCAATCCATGCGGTGGATACGGTGGAGGATATGGTGGCGGAACCAGTATTATTTGGATAATCATCGTAATTGCTATTATTTTCTTTATTTTTTGCAATAACCCTAGACCATATCAAAAATTTTAATATGTTTATAATTAAAAAAGTATAGCATGACTATACTTTTTATCTTTTTATTGATTATATATTTCTTCAAAAAATTGATCAACATCACCATTAATTTGGTAGATAGCATTCTTTGAATGATCATTGGCATCAGTTACTCTAAAAGCTAAATCATTATCGTTATACTTGAAAACATTTAACATATAACCATTCTTATCAACAGTATAATATGCCGATATTAAATAATGGTCAATACCTTCATCAATAGCAATATTATTTCTATTATCAATTCTAGTAAAATTAGTCAATACTTTAGTCCTAAAAGATTCCTTAATTTCTTCACCAGTTATCGACTCATTCTTACAATCGACATTATTATTCTCTACTACACATTGTTTTACAACTACTTCACTAATATCAGCTTTATCAATAAATTCCGTTAACCAGTTATCATCTAATACATATTGATTTTCACAATAATTACCACGTGTATATGATAAATAAATTTTATTAAACGGGGAACCTTCTTCAACTTGATAACGACTTATCGTAATATCCAAATCCTTGTCATAAAAATAATTTTCATCATAACAAGTTGTCAATGTATCCATATATTCATTAATTTTACCTTGAGCCTTATCAAATGAAACTAGTGTATCAAAAGTTACACTATCAGTATTGATTCTTCCTTTATAATAAGAAAACAATGGTAATGGTATTCTCATGTTTTCCCCACTAATATTACTTATCTCATAATAAGATTTTAAAAAGGTTTTATTGACTAATCCCACAACTAATACAAATCCAAAAAACAATAACAAAATGGTAAGTGGCACTATTAACTTTCTCATATATTCTCCTTTATACTATTCTTCTCTAACATTATATCATGTATATAACTATTTTTATATTGATTATCAATACATAAAACATTAAATTATATTTAATTCGTTTTTTCATTATTTACTTCTAATTCATTGATTTTGATAATAACATAGTCACAGCACTCATCAAAAATTTTATTTAGTTCATCATGTGTAAGCAAATTATATTGATACTTAAATACTTTTTCTTTAAACGTTAACTTATTAGTTTTTTTGAATTTCCCATTAAGATAACTTATTCTACGCCTTACTAATTCTTCATTTAAAAAAGGTGGACATAAATATTTAATATTATTTATTATTTTTTCAGAATCACCAATAATAATATCATCATAATTATCAAGTATATATTTTCCGTATAACTCAAAGTCTAAATGTTTATATTTTTGTTTATCAATTTGCTTCTTATTTGGTTTAATCATTTTAACCTTATTATTATTAAGTTTGACTCCAACAACATCTTTTTTTTCATTCTTAACCCAGCATTTAGAATAAACAATCCCATTATAATAATTATCGGTTAATAAATGAGCATAATACCCTAGGATTAATGAGTTATGTAAATGATTTTGATATGTCTTTAAAAAACGTTCAATATCTATTTTATTTTCCGAAGGACATTGTTCCCATTTTTGAGTTCCATAAAAATGAGCATCAAACCTAGATATCGAAGTCTTATTATTAACATCAGGTATTAAACTACCATAGAAGAATAAATCCTTATCGATGTTTATTTTCTTACTAATTTTGTTTGCTAGCGCTAAATGGATTGACCAACTTGGCATTGTATACCTCCTATGCCTTAATTATATCACAAAACTTTTTTGTTTTAATCAACTATAAAAAAGAAGGGTATGGCTACCAAGAGCCACCCCCACCTCCTCCAGAACCTCCGCCTGATGACCCACCACCAGAAGAACCTGATGAACTGGATGATGCAGAACTCGATGCTGAAGCCATTGTTGAATTCATAAAACTACTAAATGTAACCACATCAAATGTTGAATAACCATCATACCAGTTTGGCGCTTGCATTGATATTGATTCAAATTTTTTAATCCATTTACTAGAAACACCAAGAACATATGTAAATGGTAATATATCATAAAAGTAAGTTGGATTTTTCATAACCATTGCTTCAAGGTTTTGTTTTTCAGCTGTTTCTAAAAACCTTTTAAAACCTCTAATTTTACCTAATATTTCATTTCCATATTTGGTACGTTTAGGCATGGCTTTAAATAATATTATCATCACTAAAATACAAACTAATCCGATCATATATATTTTCAGATATAACGGTTCATCTAATAACATAGGCAAAACCATAATTGCCCATGGCATTCCGCCAAAGCCTAATCCCCAAATTAATCCAAATATTTTTTCATAAACTGATGTCTTACTAAAAACCATAGCGAATAAAAATGAAAAACCAATTCCAGGAAAAAATAAAGTAGGAATCAACCATCCGATACCCTCACCAGAATCAAGAGAAGGTTTTATCGTAATTAATACAAAAGTTATGACAATCATCATTATTACTAAAGCTCTTTTTCCTAAAGATGATTTTTCAAATATTTTTTCTTTGTTTTCTTTATTGTTAATATTAGACATAATATTATTAATCGTACGATAAAAATGATTTTGTAAATCAAGTGCTGTTACTTCTCTTATTTCAGAATTATCATCATCTAATCTTTTTTGGGGGTCCTTTATATAATCTATCATTTCAGAAAAATTAATCGCTGAATTTTTATGTGCGAATAATCCTTTTAAAAATAATTCTTCATTGATATTATCGCCGTCATAATCTTTTAATTTTATAATCTTAAAACTTTTTATTTTTGAAAATAAAACTTTATTTTCTGTTTCTGCTATTTTAAGATAACCTTTATTTGCAAGGTATATTAATAAAGATACAACATCTTTACGATCAACTCTTCCTTTATATAAAAAGCCTATCTCAGCACTATTAAAGCCCTCTGGTGGGTAAAATTCAACTGTTTCGATAACTTGGTTATCCTTACCGTATCTATACCATAAAAGGAAAGTTATCAATGCGAATACAATAGGTAATACCATAGATAACAAGACAATTAAATCATCTCCATTATCAGCAACAACAAAATATCCCTCTGGTAATTCAAGTCTAACAGTTATTGCTTCACCTGGATTTAGGTCACCTTTATAAATACCCGTAATTATATTTCCATCAACTTGGTATAATATATTATCACTATTAGTCAATCCTCTTCGTCCACTTGAAAAACCAAGCTTCGAAGCATCAAATTCCTTGGGCATCGTTATTTTAAAACTTACGTCACTAATAATCGTATCCCATTCATTACCAATGATATTAAAATAGAATTCATCATAATCTTTACTCTTATCTTTTCCAATATTATATAAATAACTAATCGCATAATCTTTACTACCCGTTAAAGTCTGATTAGGATTTCCAATTTTAATAACCCTATATCCTGATTCATTAGATATCGTATATTGTTCATCAACAGTTATATTTTTTACGGTAGCACGATTACGATTACTAGTACCATCTAATCTAACTATTTCATTTCTAAGTGGTATTTTTCTAAATATCCCATGTTTTTCAATATTAAAATAAGCACCTATTCGTTCCTTAATATTAAAACTATTGTTTTCATTTACCGTTATATCAATATCATAACTATTTATTGTATATTCATACAAAGCATTCTCTCTAATATCTATATCAGATTCAATGATTAAAGAATTCTGAGCATAAACGTTTGAATTTAAAAATATACATAATAGAATAACAAGAAGTAAAGAAATTCTTTTAAAACATTTCATTTATAATCCTCCCTACATTTCTACTTTAATACTTTTTCTTTCATCTTCCGTTGCCTCAAACATTTTTTTAATTTTATAACCTAATATACTTGCTATAATATTACTTGGAAACATTTGAACTTTATCATTAAAGATTCTTACTGAGCCATTATAATATTTTCTTGAATTAGCAATATCATTCTCTACTTGAGTTAGTTGTGAACTTAAATCTAAAAAGTTCTGATTAGCTTTTAATTCAGGATAACTTTCAGCTAAAAGCATCAACTTAGAGATACTTGCCTTTAATTTCTCATTAGTATTAATCTTATCACTCGTATTCATCGTATCATAATTATTATTTCTTAAACTAATAACCTCTTCTAAAGTATCCTTTTCATGCTTCGCATAACCTTTTACTGTTTCCACAATATTAGGAATTAGATCCCATCTTTTCTTTAAGTAGACATCCATTGTTGAAAAAGCTTCACTCACAATATTATTTAATTTAATAAAACTATTGTAAGTTAAAGCACCATAAACAATTACCACCATAATAATTCCTAAAACAATATAACTCCACATAAATACTCCTCCTTTTATATTATTATTTTATTCTTGATTAATAAACCTAATCGCTTGCTTCTTAAATGCGCCATTTAATTGATTTATATTCAAATCATCACCTCTTCATACCTTATGTCATAATTATAACACTGATTGATTTTTTTTAATACAAATACTTTTTTAAATTATTCTTAATTTAATTAAAAAATAGTTTCCTTCAGTATTTGAAGAAAACTATTTAATATCCTTATGGCAGGGGTGGCAGGAGTTGAACCCACATGAACGGTTTTGGAGACCGTCATTCTACCATTGAATCACACCCCTAGGTAAGAAGATTATAGCATAATCAATTAATTTATTCAACTATAAACTTTTAAAACATATAATTAATTAGGTGATTTTATGAATATTATTCAATTTACAACTAAAGAAAGAGATTTACTAGCTAGACTAATGCGAGCAGAAGCTGTTGGTGAAGGTGAGTTAGGGATGTTGATGGTTGGAAATGTTGGTGTTAATCGTGTCTTAGCTGATTGTTTAACCTTCACAAATATTAGAACCATTACCCAGATGATTAATCAAGATCCTGGTGGTTTTAGTGGTCCAGATAGTCCTTTATTTTTTAGTAATCCAACCACGGCTGAACGTAACCTAGCAGATCGTATCCTCAAAGGAGAATACTATTATCCAGCTACTCACTCTTTATGGTTCTATGCACCTCAAGAAGACGAAGACTGTAGTCCAGAATGGTGGGAACAACCCTTAAGTGGAAAATATAAAAATCACTGTTTTTATATTCCTAGACCCGACGTATGTAGTAAAATAAGATAACAAAAACACATTAAATGTGTTTTTTTGTGTTATATAACCAAGATTTGACCAATATTTAATAAATTACTAGTTAGATTATTCTTTCTTTTAATATCATCAACTGATGTATTGAATTGTCTAGCTATAGAATATAAGTTATCTCCACTTCTTACAATATATTCAGTTGTTTCTGTTGGTGTTTGTTCTGTAGGAACTGATTGCCCTAAAACTGGTATCAATAATTCTTGACCAATACTTAAAGCATTACTAGTTAAATTATTCAAAGTCATTATCTCTGATACTGTTGTATTATATCTTCTAGCAATTGAATATAAGTTGTCACCTGCTTCAACTCGGTAAGTTATGTATTCACTTTCAGGCGGGGTTGTTGGTGGAACTACTTCTAAAGTTGAAATTCTTAATACTTGACCAATACTTAAGTTACTGGTACTTAGATTATTAAATTCAATTAAATCATTAACGGTCGTACCATATTGTCTTGCGATTGAATATAAACTATCTCCACTTCTTACGATATATTCAATGTATTCGCCTGGAGTTGGCACTTCCTGTTGTGTTGGCACTCTTAAAGATTGACCAACACTTAATAAATTACTAGTTAAGTTATTAGCTGCTTTTAATTCTTCAACGGTAATACCTAATCTTTTCGATATACTCCATAAACTATCACCTGGTTGAACTACATAGATATCAACTCCTGCTGGTGGAGTATATGGTATATTACGATATCTTAAAACAGCTCTCACAACAGCTTCTGCAAAATCTTCATAATTATTTTGAACTTGAGCAACATCAGCTGGGTTATCAATAAATCCATATTCAACAATAATAGGTTCGGTAACTCCGGTATCACGATGAATAAAATAGTAATCTTGTGAAGGATTTGAAGGTAAGCGTCTCTGATACGCTTTTCGAATAGTTTGACCTTCTCTATTTAATTCTTCAAGTACTAAATTAGATAATCGGCTGGTATTTCTTAAAGCATAGATTACTTCAGCTCCTTCACCTCCACTTGAATTAATATGATTCGATATAACAATTACCCCTGGATTATTTCCAAAAGCACTTAATATTCTTTGCACTCGCTCACTTGGTGTTACCGTTACATCAGTTGTTCTGGTTATTGCTACTGGAATATTTAATTCATTAAAGCGATTATACATAGCAAGAGAGATAGCTAAATTCATATCCTTTTCAACTAAACCACTGCCAACTGCTCCCGGATCTTCACCACCATGACCTGGATCTATTACAATCATCTCGCACCTCCTTTATTATTTTATGTCTTTAAATGTTTTTTGATAAAATAATAAAAAGAGATTTAATTATTATAATAACTAAATTTCTTGAAATTCTTTAGGTTCTATAAATATTCCTTTAATATATCTTCCAAATATTTATTGTTTAACCAAAAACATTGTTTAGTATATTTTGTTAGTCCTGTAAGTTTATCTTTAACCGGTAAATCATAGGTATCTTCC
>JAQUFI010000007.1 GCA_028684735.1 Bacilli bacterium
ATCATGTTATTTATACTTAATAAGATATTCCCAAACCACTTTTTAAACATTAATTGGTCAATTTCCTCGTTTATTAAAGTTTCTAATTTTGAATACACTTTATTTATAAGTTCTTCTTCTTGATCTTTTATATCTTTTTTTGTTTTAGCTTCATCATTTAATAAATCAATTGTTTTTACAATTAAATTATACTTGTCGCTGTTTTTTTCTTCATCTTTTAATGCTTTATTAAGTTCGGTTTTATTAATAGAACCAGTTGGTTCATCATCTGCATTTTTATTTAATGAATCAAATAGTGTTTCATTTTCAAAAGATTCTTCAACTTTTGCTGATTCAACTAGTTCTGATATTTCACTTTCAATTTCTGATAAATTATTTTTAAGTTGATTTATTTTATTTAACTCTAAAGAGAATAAAGTTTCTACTAATATATCTTTATCTATAATAAGCCCTTTAAAACCTTCTTGGACTTGTCTTTTCTTCTCTCCTGTTCCTTTTGTTACATAGTTAGGAACTTTAGTATTACCTGCTTCATAATATCCAATATTAGATATTATTTCAGTATCTTCAAGTAATGATTCTTTCCAAATATCAGATATAATTTGATATCCATCATATTCATTTAAGAAAGAATATTTAGATAATAATTCTTTTATTTTATCTAACATTTCATCCATTAAATCTTTTATTTTTTCTTTATCATCAACGATTTTTATTTTTTCAAAATACTTATTTAAAAATTCCTTTACTTCATAGTTGATAGCTTCAAGGTTATCTTTTAAGTATTTACTATTTAAAACTTCTTTTTCTAAATCTTCAATTGGTTTATTCAATTCAAAGTATCCATCTCTTACTTTTACTAAATTATTATATAAAATACTATTAAGTTCTTTATTCAATATACTTAAATCTTTTATATTTTCTTCAGGAATACCACCATAAAGATGAGCATCTACATCATGCTTTATTTCATCAGTTATATTTTCTACATATCTTGGAATATTTAGGTTATATTCATTTTCTATAATTTTATCTCTTGTTGCTAAATGACTATAACCTTTAGTTTCTTCTTTTTTAATATAAGTATCTACTAATCTTGATATATCTTTATCTAAAAGAACATTATTTTTACCTATTTTAGTAAAATGCTTTGAAGCATCTATCAATAAAACAGGTGAATCTAAATTTCTGTTTTTCTTTAATATTAATACCGTTACTGGTATACCTGTATTAGTAAACAAATTAGATGGTAATCCTATTACTGCGTCTATTAGGTTTTTTTCAAGTAGTCTTTGTCTTATTTCACCTTCGGTTCCACCTCTAAACAAAACACCATGAGGAAGAACAATTGCCATTGTTCCTTCAAAGTTTAAATGATATAGTCCATGTAATAAAAACGCATAATCTCCTTTTGAGTCTGGAGGTAAAACTCCTGCTACTTCAAATCTTTGATCACTTACTTTTAAATTATGCCTATTCCAATTTTTTACTGAATAAGGTGGATTCATTACAACAGCATCAAATTGATAACCTTCGTTTGGTCTGCTTGGATCTTCAGGCCAATCTTCTGCTAAAGTATCGCCATTTTTAATGTTCATTTTCTCTGGTCTTACACCATGTAGAATTAAGTTCATTCTTGTTAAATTATATGTTGCAGTGTTTTTTTCTTGTCCATAATACTTTAAGTTATTTTGTTTATCTTTTGATAAATGCTTACTTACGGTTAAAAGCAAAGAACCAGATCCAACTGTAGGGTCGTATACAGAGTTTATATTAGTTGTTTTAGCAACTATTTGAGCCATTACTTCACTTACTTGTCTTGGAGTATAGAACTCTCCGGCTTTCTTACCAGATTCCATTGCAAACTGCCCAATTAGATATTCATAAGCATCACCTAACACATCACCTTTTTGAAGTGAAATCATGTCTAAGTCTGCAAATAATTTTATAAGTGCTTGTATATTTTTATTTCTTTCATTTAAGCTAGAACCCAAAGCAGTATCTGTTAAGTCAATTGTGCTTGATGAAAATAATCCTTTAAAATCAGTGTGGGTTTCATTTGTTGCAATTGTTCTTTCAAAACTATGAAGACTATCAGTTACCTTTTGCACTTCAAATTTACCTTCATTAATATCTTCTAACCATGTTTGGTATAAATACTCTGGCGCAACATAATAACCTAAACTTCTTTGAATTCCTTTATATAAATCTTGACCTAAATCAAGAGAGGCTTCTTTATATTCTTTTACTAATTGTTTTCCAACATTGTTGCTTTTTGCTAATACTTTAAAAGCATCTAATGTTTTATCACTTAAAAACTTATAAAACATTAAACCAAGCATATAATCTTTGTAACGACTAGCATCCATAGAACCTCTCAGTTCATTAGCTCCATCCCATAATCTTCTTTTTATTTCTTCTGATGTTATCATATAAAAAACCTCCTACATTTCTAGTTAATATTATAGCATAATTTTTAATTCTAATCATGATTTAAAAGATGTTTTTTCATTTTTTAGGTTAAACACTTCATTATGTATTTCAATACATATTTTTTTATTTTTTTCTACTAGATTATAATAATATTTATTCATAGGAATTTTTGCTATCAATAAACCTTTTTCAGTAGAAGTTATTTTTCTGTTTAAAACTACACGTAAATATATTCTATGATTGGGAGTTGTTTTATATTTAAGTTCATAATTGCTTTTAAATATTTTACTAATTATCACTTCTAATGGTTTAAGATTTTCTTTATCTACTAATTCCATATTTTCATAAAATTCTTTTGCTATGCTTGAATTTTTGTTTACATTATTGTTAGTTTTATAGTTTATATCCTCCACCACAAAATAAGTATTGGACAAATCTTTTAAGTGCTTTATTTTTCTTGCTACTTCCCCAGAAATATAACTAGAAAATTTATTATATAAAATAGTTTTTCGAAATATGGGAAATCCTACAATTGGAAATATTATAGTTTTATAGTGTAATTGTTTCACTTCATCTGGAGTCATTAAATCCCTCCCCATTAAATTAGTCGATCTATCGCCATTATAATTAGTTAAAGATACAGATTGTCTTACACTATTAGACTCAATTGTTTGTTTCCCTAGTCTCTTAGAAATAATCTCTGCTGTTTCTTGAGTATTGGTTTTCAAATAAACTAAACCACAGTTGTCTAATATTATTTGAGAAACATCTTTTCCATAAACATTATCTAATTGAGAAAATGATTGAATAAAAAAATGAAAATGCATTCCTCTGGATCTCGCTACCGAAACAATTGACTCAATGTCACTTAATGGGGGACAGTTTGCAAATTCATCTAAAATAAAATCAATTTCTAAAGGAAGATTTTTCTTTTCTTCTTTGCTTGCTAATTTAACCAATTCTCTATATAGCAATCCCACAATTATTGTAACTAAAGTATAGTAAGTTTTATCTTCATCAGGAACAACTACATATAACGCAGTTGGTTCTTTACCAAGTATATTAAAATCGAAATCGCTACTACTCGTTACATTAGCGACATTAACATCATCAAATATATTCATCTTTTGACCAAATACAGCTGTAATTGATTTATAAGTGTTTTCACTCGCACTTAATATGCTAACCAAAGCATCCTTCGATTTACTACCATATGGCTTTTGATTTATATAATCTTTAAAGTTTTTAAAGTTTTTTTCCTCCATTGAACTATTTTGAAATTTTTTAATACTAGTCATTGTAATTTTTTCTCTACTTATTTTCTTTTCTTTATATTCCTCTAAGAAAAAACCTATTATTCCTTCTAGTAAATTTTTTGCTGATTCATTCCAAAAAGGATCTTTTTGTTCATACTTTTCCTGCATTACCATAGTTGATAAAGATGTAATTAATCTGTTTGTTTCAGCATAATGATTCATAGATTCATTTAAAAATAATATTTTCTTCTTTTCGTCAGTTGTATTATTTGCTTCCTCTTCTTTTAATATATAATTTTCATATTCAATTATTATTGGTTCAAGTATATTGATTTTATTAGATAATTCGGGGTTTCTAAAGTCTATAGTTAGAACATTATACCCTCTTTTCTCAAACATATTAGATGTCGTTTGATATATTTCACCTTTTGGATCGGTTATAAAAACGCTTCTTTTTATTTTAGCTTTAGATATGAAAGTACATGTAGGTATAACTGCTGTAACTGACTTACCAGATCCTGTCGATCCTAAATAAACATAGTGAGGCGTAATTCTATCAAAATAGATATCTTTTAAATTTCTACTATAAAAAACTGGGAATCCAGCTTCTCTTATATTATTAACTTTTTCTTTTTTAAAGTTTTTCTTTATTTCATTGACTTTGCTAAACCTAGCTGATCCATATTCATTGTCACTTTTCACTTTATGTTTCATAAATAACGGCTCTATATAAATAAAAACAAAAATAACTAAAATCAAAATTAATAGTATAATTATTAGTGCAACACTCATATCGCTCCTCCTATACACTATAATCTTTAGAAGATTCAAATAACTTATCAAATTCCTTCATAGCCTCTTCTAATTCATAATTAATATTTTTAACGGCATGTCTTACTTTGTATTTATTAATAAATTGTTTATTGTTTGGTACATTAGATAAATAATTTTTTAGTACTTCGCCTTTTGTTGTTGATTTAGATTTAACATACGTTTTAAGAACCATAGATTGTATCAAATTATCTTCACTTATCTTTTTTGGATTATATGAATTATTAGCGTAATTCACTATTGCATTTAATACATAATTATCTAAATATTGTTTTTTATTCTTTAATAGAGTATCATCTGATATTTTAATTCTATTTTCTTTTGATAAAGACTTATAATATTCATTAATATTATCTATCGCTTCTTGAAAACCTCTATATTGATTTTTTAATTCTTTTTTTAATATTTGATTCTTTATATCTCTTGTAAGATTTTTTATTTCTTTACTTTTTAACGAATTATATTTAATTTTATCTTTACCAGATAAATTTCTTTCAAATAAAAGTTCTCCTAATCGTATTATTTTATTTTCTATTAAAATATTTGCTTTATCATTTAAAATAAAATTCTTATCATTTTTATTAAAGTAACTCTTAAACTCATCTACTTCTTTATTTAAATTTGTAAGCAATTGAGTATATATTTTTTCTTTTTTTATATGATGAAGTATTTCATTTTTAAAAAAAGCTAACTCTTTTAAAGTTAGCATTCCTCTATATCTATAATCTAATTTATCCCCAATTTTATAATTTGGTCTTTTTTCAGCAAAAGAAAAATGAAAATGTTTATTATCAGTATCATTATGAAGTGACACTTGATAACTAATTTTAGCTACATCTTTAAAACCACAATATTTTAAGAATCTAGGTATGATAACTAGCATTAATTCTTTTTCGAACTTTCTAATGTCAACACTATTCTCAAGATATTCTTCTGGAAAAGAAATGATTAACTTGTAAATGTTAGACTTCTCTATGTATTTAGTATATTCTAATTTCCTTTTTTCTATTTCTTCTTTAGTTGCATAATTACCATCTTCAAATATAATATTCATTTCCTTTTCTTTTGTTAATTTACCAGAAAAATAATCCAACATATAATACGCCTTTTTTTTCTCGTTAGAAAAATAATCAAACATATGCATAGCACTATTATATATTTTACTTTTTGTTGGGTATTTAGAATTAAGTTGTTTATAGCTAGGTGTAAAATCATTCACAACTACTACTTTTGCTGTATCAATCATTAAAATAATCCTTATTAAATTTTGATATAAACTTTTTTAAATGCTCATTTGTTTTAGGATCAGTTGATAATTCTAGACCTAAGTCTGAATAAAATTGTTCAAGCAGTTTTTGAATATAACTAGTCTTTGAACTTAAATATCTTAAACTTCTTTTAATACTATCTATCTCTCCTTCTATAATAGTTTTATTTAAACCTTCTTCTATAATTTCCATTACCGCCTTTGAATATGTTAATTGATATTTTGTTGCATAGATTTCGATTTTGTTATTCATTTCTGGTGTTATGTATATATGTTTTCTAATCATTATACTTCAATTCCTATATATTTGTTTTTATCTATAATATCTAGTATTAATCTTTCAAATTTTTTTGATTTTTCTAATTCATATGATAATTGTCTTAATTCCTCTAAATCGAAACTCCTATTAATACCTCTTCCAAATTCCACAATTTTTTGTTCTGTTGATGTCATTAAATTATCATAATAAAAAACCATTGAAATTTCTTTCGATGTTTTATCATATTCTAAGTCAGCTACATTTTCATTTTGTTCCACTGCTTCAATTATATATTCTAAATTATTGTTAATATATTTTCGAGTATCCTCATCAAATTCCTGTAAGAATGAATCAATTTCAACTGTATAACTAAAACCATCAGTTTGATCCATTCCATAATTTACAATATCATTTGCAATTAATTTACTCAGATTTAATTTTTTCATTTCTAATCTCCATTTCTAATATTTTTAGTATTCCAGATTCTAATAATTGTTCGCACATTTCATTAATACTAATACCTCTTTCTTTCGCAAACATTTTTATTCTTTCTTTAAGCATTATGTTTACTCTAATTCTTATTTCAACCATAATATCTCTCCTTTCGTTTTTTAACTTTGTGGGTTTTTAATATATAAAACTCTCTTATATATTTTAAGAGCATAAGAGAACCGCCGCACATTTTACATTTTACCCGTAATTACGGGCACAAATCGTGCGGCATTTATGATTACGCACTTGCGAAATCAACACACTTTCGTGTGTTTTTTTATTTTTAAATACTTCTTCTTCCCTTTTAAATAAGGAAACTTTTGTGTGACTTATTGTGTGATAATTTTCATGACAAATTCATTTTTTTAATAATTTTGTGGGTTTTTAATATTATTTGCTAAAATCGATTAAACTCATTCCATCAACGAGTTTTCCATCAAAAGTCACTTCGAAATGTAAATGAGGTCCAGTCGAATAACCAGTTGTTCCTACTTCCCCGATTATATCTCCGGATTTAACTATATCACCTACTTTTACTTTAGATGAACTCGGATATAAATGTGCATATAAAACTTTATATGTTATATCATTATCAATCTCACAAGTAATAACTATTTCATTTCCCCCGCCACCTTCTTTATTTGTTTTGTTTTCTTTTTCCGAAAAAGATACTTTTGTAACAATTCCATCACAACTTGCATATAAGTGTGTTTGATTAGGAGCTGCAAAATCCCATGCTTTATGAACTCCGTAGGTCCCAAAAACTATTCTTTGTTGCATAAAAAAGGATGTAATAGAAGATATATTAAAATCAATTGGAGCTGAGAACGGTTTATTTTGCTCTACATCAATTTGATTACTATTTTCTATATTTTTACATCCGGAATATATTTTATATTTAGTTAATAAACATATAGTACTAATCTCAATCAGTTTATTAGTTTCTTTATCTATATTATCGATATAGATGTCATAGAACGATAATGAATCATCTTCTAAGTAGAAATATAAAATTCTATTCAAAGGAACATATCCATAGCCATTGTTAATTGCTTTATTAAGAGTTGTTTTATATCTTTCTGCATAATCCATATTATCCACTACATAATCATCTGTTATGTTTGCACCAAAGAAATCTAACAACATCAATATTGGAATTAATAAAATAAAACCTGTAATAGTAAGTCCTGTTGATGTTCCTAACATAATTTTTTTTATTTTCCTTTTTATTTATATCACCTCCAAATAAAAAGATAGTATTTTTTTACTATCTTATTTTCTCAAAATTCATTTTATATTTTTTCGAGTGGACCTCTGCTGCATTCTGTTGGGTATATTCCAAATTCATTATAAAACATTTTACTCGCCAATTCCGACCAATCTGAACCTTCATCTTCTATAACAGTATATACACCGACTTTATCGCCATTTTTACAAGTCACAACCACTCTATAACTATTCTTATTTTTTTGAAACACAATTTCTCCTCCTTTATAATTCTTATTTTTGATTTTGATTAACACCTAATATTGCAGCACCTACTACTAAAGCAACTGCTAATGTAGACGAACCATATTTTATGATGTTTTCAAGCCACTTTTTATTTTTAACATTTATTTCTGAAATTTTATCAGCAACTTCAATCATTTGCTTAGTGAACTTTTCTTTCTCTGCAGCTGTAAATTCTTCATCTTTTAATTCTACTCTAATAGTTTCTAACACATATTTGTAAGCTTCAATAGCTTCTTTTTCGGTTACTTTGTTACTTTCTAATGCGTTGTTACACATATCCATAAGATTATTAACCATAGATGTAGCCATACTAGCATAATTAGGAAATTGTTCTATAATTTTAATAGATAACTCTTTATCTAATTTGGGCATCAAAGATACAAAATTCATTATTTTATCTTTGGTTATAGTACGAAAGTCAACTATACCTAATTCATGTTTTACCTGTTCTTCTGTCATTAATTTTTTATTCATTACATAAACCTCTTTCCTCTTGCTGTTTCCTGAGTTAATTATACTACATATAGGATATTAAAATCTAGATATTTAATGAATCATCAAGATTAAAATAAGCTTTTAGACTTCTCTCATGATTCTCAACTTTTTCTTTTAAATTTTCTTCGTTCATATCTTCCAAATATTCTTTTATTAAATCAAAGTATTTATTAAATTCCTTTTTATCAAACATATCTTTTATTTCAAAATATAATTCTGCTTCAGCACTATAACTATCACGATATTCATAATAATCTAAATCTTTTAAAAGTTCTATTCCATCAAATATAATGTAGTCTTCTTTAAGTGTTGAATCCATATCAACATTTAAATTGAATAGTTCATATTTTAATTCCTTAAAAGACATTTCTTCATCTTTTTCATTAGGAATATCTGCTATATACCATATTGAATTTTTTTCATCAAATAAATAAGCAAAATTACAATCGGTTAGTTTGCAATCTTCTTTATACCTTTTTAAGTTTTTAGAAAAAGAAGGCTGTGTTCTTTTCCAGTCTTCTTCTCTATCTCTATTATAAAATAATGAAACATCTTTTTGTCTTTCTCCGTCATTTACACCGAATCCATGTTCTTCATCTTTTTTAGGATATAAATTAGGTTGTAATGATGACATATCACCTAATTTTATTAATTGATTCAATTTATTAATGTTTGAGTAATGATTAAAAAGTATTGAACCATTATATTCTGGATATCCATCCCAATGACAATAAATATGATCTATAGTGTCGTCTTTTCTCATTACTCCGATTCTGCTTCTAGTTGCCATCTTCTACCTCCTCTCCCATCATTTGTCTTTCTAACTCTGTAGCTCTTATCCAAATTCTTAATCTAATCTTAGAATCTATATTAAGAAGAAACTCACCTCTTCTTGCAGTTAATAAAAAATTCTTTTGAGTATCCGTCAAAGGATTCTGTTTAAACAGTTCTAAATAAGCTAGAAAATCATCTTCTTTGAGCATTCCTATCATTTGATACTGACAGTTATTAAATATCGCTGTAGAGTGTCTTAATATATCGTTATTCCCTACAAAATCTTTTACTGATTGTGTCGCAACTATTAAAGAACCTGAATACTTTCTAATTCTTCTTGCTAGTTGTCCGAAATTTCTTAATACCTCGAAATTGTTTTCGTCTATAAATAAATGAAATTCATCTGCAATTATCATTACATTTTTTTTATCTTTACCTTTTGAAATGTCATTTTGTATTTTATTAGCTACTATACTATTATTTAAATAAGTTAATAAATTTAATGTCTGAGTATTTATTAATCTTTGATTCCCACTATAAAGTAGTTCTTGTAAATTAAATGCAATCAAATCATTATCTAAATTAATAGTAGTATGTCCATCAAATAAATATGAATCAGTTCCAGTTAAAAACCTTGATAACAAAATATCTAATTGTTCTATTATTTTAATTTTTTCAAAACTTGTAATACTCTCTTTATACTTCGGTAAAAAATCGTACAAATCAGAAAATATTGGATAGTCAGTTGGTTTTAAATTTTGCAATGTGTTTATTGATGTATTTTTATAGATTCCTTTTTCGTTGTATAACTTTTCTACTATTGCTAGCAGCATTACCAATTCTTTTTCATTAATGCTTTCAAAAGAAGTTTTAAAGAACGCTTCTAAGAATCCTAAATGTTTTGCTAGTGGACAATCTGTTTCTTTTGTTTCATCCTCTTCATCTTCTAAAGGTATAAACCTAATTTGTAAAGGATTAATTATTCCACCAGACTTTGAATATAAATCTATATATTCTCCACCATTTGTTTCTACTAATGTTTCATATTCATGTTCTGCATCAAATATGAATACTTTTGTTCCCCTAGCATATTCGTTTACTATTATTTTCTTCATAGTAAATGATTTACCTCCACCAGTTGATGATACTATTGCCATGTTATGAGACGTTCTTGAATTGCTAATAACAAAAGGATCATAAAATATTGGAAGTGATGTATTAATATCAACTCCAAACATATATCCAGTTGAATCATTAAATGATGTTTTAGTAATTGGATAACCCACACTTAATGTGTGAGTCGGCAAATAAATTGCATAATCATTAAAACTTCTAGTAGTTATATCGTAGTTTTGCCATGCTTCCATTTGTCTTAATCTCGGTACATCCAATTTAATATAATAAGCATCAGCCAATCTTTTTAAATCTCTTAATATATCTTCTCTAGTTTTTTTATCGCCTTCTACAATCAAAATTAAAGAAACTTCTTTTATTTTTTCATCACCATTTTTTATATCTTGCATTAAAGCATGAAAGTTTTCCTTTTGTATATCTAAATCGGTTGCATCACTTAATTTTTTAGTTGTATTTCTATCGGTAAGCAAAAACTGATATTGGGAGTTAACCCATCTTATCAATTCTTCTTGTGTTATACATTCCTTTATACTTAATGAAGCTCTTACACCTGGATAATTGAAAAATTCATCAAAAAACAATTCAGATACAAAAGGAGGTATGTTTTTAATGGATACCATTTGAAATTCCTTATCATCAAATTTGATTTTATCAATCTTTTCTGTAACCCTAATAGGACTTACTAAACTAGGTAAATCACTCCATAACAATTCATCTAAACTATTACTTGTTAAATATAAATTAGATAAAAATTTATATATTTCTAATTTGTTGGTAATATGTTCTGTATATATTCTTGGAATTATATTTAATGTTATATCTTCTATTTCGCTTAATTGTTTATCTAAATGTGCAACATCTTTTGCAATAATTACAAAATAGTAAATACTAGATATTGTAAAATTTTTCGCTTCTAAATCATCTATTAAAAATCGTGATTCTTCTAATAATATCTTTTTACTTTCATCTTCTTTAAATTTTTCAATTCTATTATCTAAATTTATTTTATTGGAATTTAAGTTAAGTTTTTCATCCAGTTTGTATATTTTCATATTTAAATTCGGTATCTGATACATTGTTTTTAAAACATTAAAAAACAAGTTCTTTTCATGATTGCTAGTAAGTGATAAATCTATTGCCTTCACTTCTAAAATAGTAGCAACTTCTCCTGACTTTAAATATAACAAACCACTATCATCTACTTCTTTAATGTTTGATATAGCTTTAGAGTTTTTAACTCTTTTTTTCATTGCATAATAAGTTGAATATTTTCTTTTTTCTTTTTCATTATTTTTTAATACTTTTTTTAAAGACTTTTCATCTTTAGTTTTTCTTGCCATTTTTCTTTCTCTTCCTTTCTAAAAAACAAATATTCTTTTTTCTTAAACACATAAATTATAAATAGAATCAAAATTTTATACATTCGATTTTTTTTAGATACACTTATTGGTATAAATAAAAATAAACCGAAAGTTAAATAAATTAATGAAAACATTTTAAGATTTGTAAATGTGAATAAAAATAAGAATATTAAAAACATAGGTAATCCAATATAAAGATCTTGCATTTCTAAATATTTACCTAATGTTCTTTTAATACTCGGTAAAGTTATATACATCTAATCACCCTTTCCTCTATACCTTCTTCGATATCTATGTCTTGAAGGTGTTATATTTTCTGCTGCTGAATACATTGAGCTAGCTCCTATATCCATCATTTCACTGCCAAATCTCGATAATTTATTTTGAGTTGGCTTTCCAGTTTTATCTATAGTTGGTTTTCGTGAATTAGATGCATTTTGTAAATAATCTCCAATCGTTTTCATAGTACCTCCAATTCCTCCAGAACTATCTTTACTAATTTTACTTCCGAAATTTGATATTGCTCTACCAGCTTTACCCATTACACTATTTCCTACATTTCCAACATCACCTGTTCCTTTAACTATTGCACCTGCTCCTAGTAATCCTGCTCCTGCAGCTCCTAATGTGCTAGTCGTAGCAATCGAACCCATTCCTTGACCAAATCCCATCATAGCCATTAATTGTTCTCTTCCAGAATTTGCTGATACATTTCCACCGATAAATCTATTTACGACTTGTGAACCAGTTAATAGAAATGAACCACATCCAATATACATAACTGATTTAATAATTATGTCTTTGAATGTATTATCAAAAAATGTAGTGTAATTTATTTGCCCCATTACTATCGCAGTAAGAGATATTATAAGCATTATTACAGCACCTTGTAACATTAATGATACGAGTTGTTGTATGACTGCTTGTCTTCTTTCTTTATTTCCAACTGAAGTTGCATACACAATTGGACTAATTATAAATAAGAATAAAAACTCTATTTGCCTTCTTGCAAGCATCATTCCAGAAAAGAATAATGAATATAAAAAGAATCCACCAACTATAATCGCTAGAATCCAATCTATTTGATATTTATAATCTTGTTCATCTGGTAATATCCATCTTGATGAAGTTACATATTTATCGTTATACATTTTCTTTAGATTAAAATTCTTGTTTGCTATATTTTGTGGTATGTTTTCGTTTTTAAAATCATCTGAATCTTTATATCCGTCCGTATAATCAACATACATATTTAACATTGAATTTGATAAAGTTGGACTATTAGTTCCAAAAATATTAGCTGTATAACCTGCAAGTTTTATTGAAAACGTGCTAGCTTGTACAAATAAAAATGTACTCATTATAATTAGAATAGTGCTTTTTAGTATTTCTTTTACAATTGCTTCCGTACTAAGTGAATCATCTGGATCTATTACTTTTTTTGTAAATCTTGTTATTGCAAATAAACCTAATAAAGTTATTGCTATAACCATTATTCCTTTTTGAAATGTTACAAAGTTTTTATCTCCAGATACAGAATTAATAATATCGTATGAGTTTAATCCTTTTAGTATTTCAAATAAACTATCGATTAACCCAAATATAAACTGTACTATAGACCATCCTAATGTTCTAAGTAAGTCTAATGCTTTTAGTAACATCTAAATCACCTCTTAAAATAAATCTATGATTAGATTTACTAAGGAGATAGCTAATATAATTCCTATTATTCCAAACATTGTTTGAATGATTCTTTGTTTAACTCTCGCTTTTTGATCTACGTCAACTACGGCATACATGATAAAACCAACAATTAAAGATACACCAGCTGCAGCTATTCCTATTCTTAATGCCCAAGTAGAAAAAGTCTGTATCGCTTTTATTATTGTATCGATGTTGTGTCCGCCACCTTCTAAATGTTCTATTTTTAATAAATAAAATCCGTTCATTTTATTCCTCCTTTAATTTTTAAATTTGAATAAGTAAAGAACACATTAAAGTGTTCCTTACAAATTCTTTTTTGTTACATGCTTAAATCATCATTATCTTTTTCTTGATTTTTTGATGATAAGAAAGTAACTTTTTCAGCTACTATCTGAGTAGACTTTTTGGTTTCACCAGATTCAGTTTCATAGGTATTGCTTTGAACTCTACCTTTGATACCAATTAGATCACCTTTTTTACAATACTCAGCAGTATTCGTTGCGATACTGTTCCATAAAACACAATCTATGAAATCAGTTTCGTAAACTCCATCAGCATTTTTGTAGCTTCTTGGAACTGCTAATGTAAGGTTTGATACCTCTTTATCATTATCAGTCTTTTCCACTTCTGGATCTTTAACTAGTCTTCCGACTACAACTACTTGATTCAACATAACTATCTCCTTTCGTTTATTTAAGTTTTTAATCAGATGCTTATAAACTGAGTTTTTAATTTTTCCAACCACCTCCTTTCGAGAATTACTTAGAGTTCAAAATCATCTGAAAAATCATAATCTTCTGGATTAAATAAATCTTCAGGATCTATTTCAAATCTTTTGATGCTTGAGTAAATAGCATTTTTAAAATAACCGTATTTATTTTCAATATCATTCCCATACTCATCTTGATAATTTTTTTGTTTAAGTTTCAGTAATATGTAATTTGTATATTTAATTAAATCTCTGTATTCATTTCCGTCTTGTAAAAGAGAGTCAAATAAATCATCAAAATAAAAAGAACTACTATCATTTTTTTTGATATAGTTCTCATTTATTAATACTTCAGTTAAACTGTGATGAATAACCTCTTCATCCTTAAGGGATTTTGATGGCTGTTCTTTATCTTCTTTATCTATTTGTTTATTAGTATTTATTTGTATGCGATTATCCGATATCGGATCTTCCGTATACGGTAAATCGGCTTCGGTCAATTTGCTCATTTGAAGCCACTTAGAATAAGGTAAGTAATATATGTAGTATTTATACTTAAATCTCCCGTATTCGCCTCTATGCTCTTCTATTTTAAGGTATTCAGTTTGTTTTAATTCATCAAGTGTTGCACTAATAGATGACCTACCTTCTTTTAGTATTTTTACTAAACCATTGATAGAATAATCCCAATCTTCTGGTAACGATAACATAAAAGATAAAAGTCCTTTAGCTTTTAAAGATAAATTTTGATCTCTTAAATGATAATTACTCATCACAGTGTAACCTTTTACTCCAAATATTTTAAAATCTTGATTTGTATGATTATTCATATTAACTCCTATTCTAACTCTCCAATAAATACATATTGATTGTCTGATTTACTTTTACACGTAATTAATGTAATAGATGTTTTATTTACATCTCGTTTAATTATTGCTTGTCCTGTTTTATCAATTAAATAAATGTTGGTGATTTTATATTTATATTCTTTTGATTCATAATATATTTTTATTTCATCACCGATTTCTAACTTATATAAATTCTTAAAGTGAGATATTCTAGCCGTTCCAGAATGACCTGCTAATATAAAATTTCCCTTATCTTCATTAGGCATATCTGAATCTTTTAATATCTCAATATTTTTATTTACATTATTTAAACTATGATCTTTTGGATATAAACCTTTTTCCAAATTTATTTTAGGTATTTTAATAAGTGCTATATAATTCGTTTTATTATTTTTAGTTACTGCTATATTTTCTTTTTCTTCTTCAAAATCTTTTTCAATAACTTCTTGATAAAATTCTTGAATATTTTTTTCTTCTTCTATCATTTTAGTTCTATTTGATATAAAGTTATATGTAATTAAAGAAAAACCTATTAAAAGAAGAAAAGAGCCAGTTATATACCAGCTCTTATTTTTTCTTTTTTCCATAAACTATAATTCCAATTCCTACACCAATTAATATTATCGAAATAATTATTAATTCTTTATAGTCATTTGCTTCAGTAATTGGTACTTCTATTATTTGTTCATTTTTTAAAATAGACTTTACTATTTCACCATGTTCTGTTATTTCAAAGTACATCTTTTCAGTATTTAATATATATCCTTCTGGCGCTTCTTTTTCAAGAATGTAGTATTTACCTACCGGTAAATCATTAATAATAATTTTTCCGTTTTCATCTGTTCTTCCACTAAATACTAATTTATCATCTTCAGTATAAATTTCAATTAAAGTATTAGGTAAAGCTTTTGCTTCTGAAAAATCTGTTTTTGTAAATTCCAAAGTTCCTTTTTTAAGAATATTTTCAATTAATTCATTATGATAAATTATTTCTGTGTATTGATCTTTGTATAAAAGTTCTACTAAATGGACACTATTTTCTACATATCCATCTAGTTCAGTTAATTCTTTAATATAGTATTTTCCTAGATGTAAATCTTTAAAATATATTTCACCCAGTTCATTTGTTATATCTACTTTAATTAGAGAATCTTTTTTATAAATGGTTTTACCATTTATTACTATATCTTCTTTAGCATACAATCCAAACTTAATTCCGTCTATTTTAACCGTTGAATAAACAAATCCTTCTTCAGTTAATTCTACTAGCTCTACTTCTTGAATTATTTTGATTTCACCTTTTACTTGTTTGTTTTCAAAGAATGTATCAAAGATAATTCCAAATTCTGAATCTGTTCTTAAATTAGAGTCATCATCGATTGTAAATTCATGTGACAGTTCATTCCATAAATAACCATCTATTACTTGATCAATTTCTTCCAATCTATAAGTTCCAGTATTTAATGGATATGGTGTTGTAAACTCCCCATTTTTATCAGTTTCGAATTCACAATAAGTAATACTAGAAGGATATGTTATTGTTTGACAAACATATTTATTATTTGTTACATCAAATATTTTGAATTTGATATTACTTCTTTTAATTACTTCTTTTGTTTCTGAATCAATTTTAACTACTTTCAATTTTGCTTTGATAGAAGCATTTGATAATACTTTTTTAACTGTATCCGTCGCCTCTTTTACTTCGATACTTATATCTTCTATTTTTTCATGACCTAATGTTGTTGTTTTTTGTTTTACTGTGTATTTTCCATAAGGCAATGTAAATTTAATTACTCCTTGATTATCAGTAATAACTTCTTTGATAACTTCGTTTTTATTGTTTAGTATTTCAAAAACAATTCCAACTTCTGGACTCATTATTCCTGTCTTATCATTTGCAAATACTTTTGTAAATTCAAAATCAACTTTAATTACTTTTTCGAATACTTCAATCGTTGGATTTAGATTGCTTTCAGTTATTTCAAAATAATATTTTGTTTCATCAAGTAAATACCCTTCTGAAGCTAGTTCTTCTAATAAGTAAAATTTTCCAAGTGTTGGTAAATAATCAGAAGTATTTTTTCCTTCTGAATTGGTTGTAATACTTCCAACTCTTGTTCCGTCTTCTTTAAAGATTCCATACTTAGCTTCATTTAACTTAGCTTCACCCTGAGGTTCATTTAATTTAGTTTCACTATCTTTTTTATCGATAGTTACTTTTCCGCCTATAACTTTTATTGTTACTTTCATTTTTACCGGATCATATGTTCCTACTCTCATTACATTTTGAGAATGGTTTGAAAAATATACAACTGGTGGTATTTCATACTTAGTTGCTTTTTTCTCTAAATTTATAACTCCATCACCAATTCCGGTTGACGTTATATTTAATTCGTTATTCGTAATAGTCACATTAACATTTGAAGTACTATTTATTTTATAATCTTTTAAAACATAATTTAAATCATTTAACGTAATTGTTTGTCCAATTGGTATTGTTACATTATCGTTAAACTTTGGTACTTTGTAATGATTAGCAACTAAAGCATTTAACTCTGCCATCTCTTCTTCGAATTTAACTATTTTATTACCATTTAGTGTATCGGTAAAAAATATATCGGATTCTGGATTAGTTGTTCGCCATATCATAACTTGTGTTATTGGTTCCCATTTTACTGCGCTATGATCATATCCGTTTTCATTGTATTCATAACCATAATAAGCTAATAATGTTATTCTATCCCATTGTTCTTGTGTTAGTCCTAAAACATTATGATAATCATCTCTGATAACTGTATAGTATGGTGGATTATTATCAATACTTACATAAGGTTGAAGACAATAAACAAATTGATTATCATGACTCGTTCTTAAAATACCTGCTTGTTGATATTTTGAATACCCATTAGGTTGTACTTTTTTAATGTAAATATTACTTATATACTCTCCTTGTTTTATATAATGTCCAGTATATTCTTCAGCTTGTACTGTTTCAGCACTAAAAATTGCCAATAAAAAAAGCATGCTTACAAATGCATACTTCATAATTTTTGTTTTCATTTTGTTTCCTTTCTTATTTTACTATTTTGAGCATATCTCCTAAATAAACACCTGAGTAACTATTTACCGTATAACAAGAAAAACTAACTATATCTTTTAAAGCATTTCCATAATTAATACATGCTTGGTGTGTCTCTTCATAAGTGATATACTCTGTAATTGAAAAATCCACTGTAGCCCATGACCACATTGGTTTATTATAATAATCACTTTCACTTATTCCCAGATCGTCCCAGGCTGTTTGTTCCGTCGGTTTTTCTTTTTGATTAGCTGGTTTTTCTGTTATAGGCTTACTTTCTTTTAACTCATTAGACTCACTGACAGTATTGCTCTCCAAATAGTTCGTATTACTACTGTCATTAGTGTTATCAAGAATATCAATGTTGCTAGTAATATCTTCGTTACCTTCTTCAATAGAATCATCTAAATCACTTCCTTCTATTTCTTTTATTTCTTCATTTACTAAAGTTATTTTAACTTTTTCTAAATCGGTATTTAATTTATTAATATAAATAAAATTAAAACCAAACAATAAAAACAATAAAAGTAGAAGACTTATAATTTTTTTCATTATAATACCTCTAATAACACTTTATACTCTTAAATTAAATTAGTCTAACGTGCGATTTTAACTATTTCATTTTAACCACCTCCTTTCATGGTATAAAAAAAGATGCTAATGCATCTTAATTTTTAAAAATCTAATTCTTCTTTTTCCCTTTTTATTTTCTGGTGTTTCTCATAATAATCTATAGCCTTTATAATATATTCTTCTATATATCTTTTATCTCTATTTTTCATATCATTTGGTAACGAAGCATTTATTTTTTCTTTGTTAAATGATATTTTTTCATTTTGATTGCCTTTGTTTTCAAGTAATATATCTTCTAAATTTTCAGCATTTAGTTCTTTCTTTTTTGATAGTTCTCTTATCTTAATTGTTTGTGCATGAGATGGAGTTATATTTTCGTATACCATTTCTGAATAAACTAATCTTTGTTCATCTTTAGTTAAATAAGATAATTCAATACCTGGTTTTATTCCCATTGTTAAAAACAAATTTTTATCTTTAGTTAGTTTATCATCAACCATTTGTAGAATCTCAGGTATAAGGTATGTTAACCTTATATACCTATACATTTGTCTTTTATTATCCTTCATTTCTTTATTATTCCCCCGCGGGGAATTATTAGTGACCTCGGGACACAAATCTTCTTTTCCCTGTTTTTTCAAGGCATCTGATTTCATTTTATAAGCAAATGCTTTTTCACTCGGTAAAATCATTTCTCTTTGTAAATTTGAATCCACCATTAAGATTGTTGCTTCTTCATCAGTTAATTCTTTGATAGTTGCATCAATTTCGATTTCACCTAATTTATCCATTGCTTTTAATCTTCGATGTCCAGATATCAATTCATAATAATTTTCTTTTTTTCTAACTATAACTGGGTTTAACAATCCGTTTTGTTTTATACTTATAACTAATTCAGATAATGAATGATCTTCATTTACTTGATAAGGATGATTCTTAAAAGGTCTTATTTCATGTATCTTAATCTTAGTCATTTTCATTAACCTCATAAGATAACTTCCATTCAATATACTCTTTATATGTTATTTCTCTTTTATCTTTTAGTTTTCTCATAGATAACCACTTATTTATGTGTTTTTCATAAAACAATAAATTTCTATCCTTAATATATGGTATATCTGATAAATCAATTTTGTAATTTGGAATTAATTCTTCTAGCCACATTAAAGTATAAATAATATCTGTTTTATTTTTATAATCATATTTTTTAATAAGATTATAATTAACATTTAAAATACTAGCTATTATTCTAGTTCTTTCCTCTTTAGGATTTTTATTTCCTTTCTCATATCGAGTCATCGTTCTTCTCTTGTTTTCTCCGGTTATACCTAACATATCTGATACTAAATCTTGTGACATAAGTCTAAATTGTCTTACAAAAGCAATTCTTGCTCCCTGAGACAAATCTCTTAATACTGGTCTTGTATACATTAATCGCATTTTTCTACCTCTACTTTCTTGTCGCAGAAGCATATTTTTTTAAAATAAAAAGGACCAAATTAACTAATTTTACGATTATTTTAGTCAATTCAGTCCATATTTTTATCTTTTTTCTTTGGATTAAGTATTTTTCCTTTTTTTTAACTGCTTTTCATTTTAGGTTAAAACTTTCTTTTTTCCTTTATTTACAGTAGTTTAAGGACTTTTTAGAGATTAATCTCTACTACTTCTATCTAGTCCCGCTTTTTAACGCAGCCTGGGCTGCTGCTAATCTAGCAATAGGAACTCTAAATGGTGAACAAGATACATAATCTAGTCCGACATTATGGAAGAATTCAACGCTTGTTGGTTCTCCTCCATGTTCACCACAAATACCTAGTTTCAAATCAGGACGAGCTGAACGACCTAGTTTAACAGCAATATCAACTAGTTTTCCGACTCCTTTTTGATCTAATTTCTCAAATGGATCACTATCAAAAACACCTTTTTTATAGTAATCTTCTAAAAACTTAGATGCATCATCTCTTGAAAATCCATATGCCATTTGGGTTAAATCATTCGTTCCAAAACTAAAGAATTCAGCTTCTTTAGCTATTTCATCAGCTACTAAGACAGCTCTTGGAACTTCCATCATCGTTCCTACTGAATATTCAAGATTAATATTTGATTCCTTAATAATTTTATCAGCTGTTTCAACAACTATTTTTTTAGTATATTCTAATTCTTTAACATCTCCAACTAAAGGAATCATTATTTCTGGTTTAACATTTAAACCACCCCTATTAACATTAATTGCAGCTTCAATAACAGCTCTAGTTTGCATAACTGCAATTTCTGGATAAGTAATACTTAGACGGCATCCACGATGTCCCATCATTGGATTTATTTCCTTTGCATCTTCGACTCTTTTCTTTAAAACTTCAAATGTAATTCCAAGGGAATTAGCTAAATCTTGAATTTCTTCATCAGTATGAGGTAAAAATTCATGAAGTGGTGGATCTAAGTAACGAATAGTTACTG
Organism: Bacilli bacterium; assembly: GCA_028684735.1. Classification (GTDB taxonomy): domain Bacteria; phylum Bacillota_I; class Bacilli_A; order RF39; family UBA660; genus UBA5364. The sequence continues at coordinate 21,191 of JAQUFI010000007.1, forward strand.
GTAAATTCTTCATTACCTTAAATATTTCTTCAAAGTCTGTTCTTTGAATTGGCAATAATTTATCTAAAGCTGCTTCTCTTTCTTCTTTTGTATTAGCAGTAATCATTTGACGCATTGGGAAAATACGATCTTCTGCAAAGAACATGTGCTCAGTACGACATAACCCAATTCCTTCGGCTCCAAATTGAATTGCTTGTAACGCATCTTTTGGGGTATCAGCATTGGCTCTTACACCTAATGTTCTAAAATCGTCAGCCATTTTCATAAACGATTCAAAATCACCACTAATCGTTGGTGGAACAGTTTTGATTTGTTGACCATAAACCATCCCGGTTGAACCGTCTAAAGATAAGTAATCTCCTTCACGATAGACGATACCATCTCTCGTGGTTAAGGTTTTCATTTCTTCATTAATCGTTAATTCGCCACAACCCGAGACACAACATCTACCCATTCCTCGAGCGACAACGGCTGCGTGTGAAGTCATTCCACCACGCATTGTCAAAATACCTAAAGCATCATTCATTCCTTGAATATCTTCTGGAGAAGTTTCTAGTCTAACTAAAAGGGTTTCTTCACCTCTAGCTGCAGCTTCTGATACATCTTGAGCATTAAAGTAAATTTTACCGGTTGCTGCTCCTGGTGAAGCAGCTAGACCTTGAGCAATTGCTTTTGTTCTTTTTAAAGTTTCTTCATCAAAAGCTGGATGTAATAGTTGATCTAATTGTTTTGGATCAACTTTTAATAAGGCTTCTTCTTTCGTAATCATTCCTTCATTTAACATGTCAACAGCAATTTTAATAGCTGCTGCTGCTGTTCTTTTGCCATTACGAGTTTGAAGCATGAATAATTTACCATCTTCAATGGTAAACTCCATATCTTGCATATCTTTATAATGTAACTCTAACTTTTTGGCATTTTCTTCAAATTGTCGATAAATATCAGGCATTATCTCTTCTAAAGTAGAAATTGGTTGTGGTGTACGAATACCCGCTACCACATCCTCACCTTGAGCATTAATTAAATATTCACCATATAATTTATTTTCACCAGTAGCTGGATTTCTAGTAAATGCTACTCCTGTTCCACAATTATCTCCACGATTACCATAAACCATTTCTTGAATATTAACAGCAGTTCCCCAAGAACTAGGGATATCATGCATACGACGGTAAATAATTGCACGTTCATTATTCCAAGAACGGAAAACAGCAGTAACTGCTTCTATTAATTGCGTTTTAGGGTCTTGTGGGAACTCTTCCCCACTTAATTCTTTATATATTTCTTTAAATTTAATTGTCACTTCATTCATATCATCAGCTGTTAAATCAAGATCTTGTGTAATTCCTTTAGTTTCTTTATATTTATCAAGAATTCTTTCAAATGATGATTTTTCATACCCTTTAACCACATCAGCAAACATTTGAATAAAACGACGGTATGAATCATAGACAAATCGAGGATTATTAGTAGCCTCACAAAAACCTTTAGCTACTTCATCGTTAAGACCTAGGTTTAAAACTGTATCCATCATTCCTGGCATACTAGCTCTTGAACCACTACGAACAGATACTAATAATGGATTATGAGAATCCCCCATTTTTTTACCACTAACTTGTTCTAATTCACTTATTTTTTCAAATATTTGATTAGTTACTTCTTCACTTATAATTTTTCCATCTTCATAATACTTATTACAAGCTTCGGTAGTAACTGTAAAACCTCTTGGAACAGGTAAACCAATACTAGTCATTTCGGCTAGATTAGCTCCTTTACCTCCAAGTAATTCTTTCATATCTTTATTACCTTCAGTAAAAGCATAAACAAATTTAATCATATCTCTTCTCTCCTCTTATTATACACAAGTATAATTATATCAAATTAAAAGTGGAAAAAAAAGCAAATTTATTGCTTTATGACACTAATTAACACTTTTTCCCATTACTTTTTCTAAATAACATTTACCACATAGTGATTCATAAGTAACATCACCTACTTCATCAATTGACACTTGGTCGCCTTGATTAACAAACTCATTATTAACTTTTCTAGCATTAAGGGTAGCTCTTGAACCACAACTACAAATAGTTACTAATTCCTCTAATTCATCAGCAATTTCTAATAGACGAAGACTACCAGGGAAACCATTTGTTTTAAAATCACTTCGAAGACCATAACAAATAACAGGTATATCATATATTTTACTGATTTTATATAAATCAAAGACTTGATCAGGATTTAAAAATTGGGCTTCATCTACTAAAATACAAGCAATCTTATCTTTTTTAAATTGCTTACCTTTACTAAATATTTCATCTTTTTCCTTTAATAGTATATCAACTTCTCTTTTTAATCCTATTCTTGATACTAAACATTTATCTCCTTTGGTATCAATAATTGATTTAATGACAATAACTTTTTGTCCTCGTTCTTCATAATTATATGCGACTTGCATTAAAGAGGTACTCTTTCCTGAATTCATTGCTCCATAACGAAAATATAACTTAGCCATACATCCTACTTTCTAGCTCTTGGGTGAGCACTTAAATAAACTTTTCTTAAGTGTTCATTTGAAACATGGGTATAAATACTGGTTGTTTTTAAATCTGAATGACCTAATAATTCTTGAACACTTTTTAAATCTGCCCCTTCATTTAACATATGGGTAGCAAAGGTATGTCTTAAAGTATGGGGACTAACATTATTTTTAAGACCACTTTGTTTAACTATTTTATTGATAAGGTATTGAACTCCACCAACCGTTAAACAATCACCACGATTATTTAATAAAAGATTATCACTTTGTTTTTTATTTAATTTTAAACGAGCATCACTTAGATATAAATCCAATAATTCTTTACATTTTTTACCATAGATAACATATCTTTCACGATTTCCCTTGCCCAGAATCTTGATTTGATGATTATAGAAATCAATATCTTTTATTTTAATATTAACTAACTCACTAACCCGAATCCCTGTTGCATATAATAATTCTAAAATCAAAGCGTCTCTCATTCCTAAAGGTGTATTAGTTTCAGGAACAACTAATAATGTTTCTAATTCATCATAATATAAAAAGTTAGGTAGTGATTGTTCAACTTTAGGATTAGATATTAAAGTCATAGGGTTTTCATTGATAATTCCTTCTTTAATTAAAAAACGATAATAACTTCTAAGGGTACTTATAACTCGACATATTGTTTTATTAGCATATTTCTTATGATGTAGTTCTGTTAAATATAATCTTACCACTTTATAGTCAATTTGATTAAGATTAGTATTTTGAGTCTTTAAAAAATTAATAAAATTTTCTAAATCTTTCTGATAACTATTGATAGTATGTTTGGAATAATGTTTTTCATAAGTTAAATAATCAATAAATTTTGAAATGTCTCCTGTCATATTATCACCACTTTTATTGTATCATAAAAAAAAGCAAATTTTATTGCTTTTTCTTTAAATCCCAAATTGTTAATTGATTAGGATCATGTTTATTCTTTTTATTTGGTTTTAAAATTTTTAATTTTGGCTTTTCTAAGTTTAGAGTTTGGTCTTTATCTAAGCCATCTAAATATTCTTGGTATTTTACTTCCTCTTCATATGATGAATATGGATTCATTTGATGATCAACATAAGCCTCAGGATATTTTTCTTTTAATTCTTTTTGGATTAATAACTCTTCTTTTAAATCTTCTAAACCTTTTAATCTTTCTCTTTTTGCTTCTTCTAACTCAAATTTGAATTTCTCTACTAAATTATTAATAATTAAAAATTCAGTATAAGACATATGCTCTTTAATTTTATATTTAGCTAATATAGAATTAGTAAAATTATATTCAGTTAAATATTCCATCGTTTGAACACTAATATTTTTTAAATTATTTAAATAAGGATAAAAATCATAATAATCAGTTAAATAAAAGATTTCTTCGACTTGTTCATTATATTGGTGTAGTGCTAAATACATATCTCGAAATTTTTTATAAGAAGACATGTGCTCTTTTATTTTAGATAAAACAAAGTCATCATATTTACCATTTTTTAATCTTTCATCAAGGTATTCATTTAATTTAGCTTTATCATCTAAGATGTACATATCATTTTGTTTTTTTGATTTTAAATAAGGATAAAAACTATTGTTATCTAAAGTTTTTAAAAACTTAACTAAAAATTTATTGAATTCTTTATTATTTACATCAATATTATAATCAGCTCTTTTAGCAATTTCTCTTAATTGTTGATGTTCACTAAAAGCAACCTCTAATTTTTGTGTTTGTTTATGATAACGATAACTAATATACATACTATTATAACCATTGACAATGATGTTACGACCTTTTAAATCATTGATCATTTCTTGGGGTGTATTAAATTTAGTCGTGTAAAGGTCAACTGACGATAAATCAGCTTTTAATCCCTCACCTATTTTGACTTTTTTATTATTAAATATTTCAATAGGAACTAGTTGCTTTTTATTGTTTTGTTCAATTATTAATGAATATCTACCAACAAAGGCCATAATATCACCTCATTATCAGTTTATTATATATTGTTTTTGTGAATTGTCAAATTACTTATTATAATAAAATAAAAAAACTCTATAACTAGAGTTTATGAAGTTGGCGTAATTGACATATCAAAATGACGTATTTCTGATATTTGAAAACCATCATAAGTATTGATAACACCTTTTGAAGCAGTAAAAATGATTGAACGGACAGTTGATCTTTTTGGTTTAAAAAGTATATACATAGCTGGATAATTAGCAAATCCTGTTATACCATTAGTTTGAATAATATTAAACGGGGTTGGAAAGTAATGACTAATACTACCATTAGAAACTGTTACTAAGGGTTCAATATATCCATCACTAACAGCTTTAGTAATACTAGCAATATAACCATCTTCAAATTTAATTTTTAAGTTTGATATTTGAATATTAGCTGTAGATGTTCCAAATCCCCAATACATTCTTAGCCAACTATTACTATTATCTGGTTTGTTTAATAGAGGGTACTCATACTCTCCTAATACAATATACATATTACTAGAGACATTTTCCACTTTATTTAATAATTTCATATCATCAGTATTAAATGGATATAGACATCCACCATACTTATAGTTTACATTAGTTTCATATATGTCAACGGAATAACACCAACCATTTAAATAAGTACTAGGATTATTAGAAGTATATATTTCATTATATTTAGAACTAATACTAGTTCCATAATTAGGAATAATTGTTTTTAACTTATCGATTAAAACAACTGGTTCTTTAAATTTTTTAATTAAATTAAAATTATCATCATAGCTTACTAAAATTCCATCACTATGACCTTTATTAAAGTTCTTTAAATCAAAATCAGTAGAAAAGGTGTTGCCACTAACAACATATTTTTGATCAGTTGTTTTAATAATGTGATAAAAAATATCACTGCTACTACCTCCGAAAGTTTTTATACCAATTATATTACCATTACTAACATTATATCTTAATAAAATAGCATCTTTATAACCACCTGTTGGTCCATTGATCATATCCATATCACTTGATTTACTATGACCAACAACAATTACTTCATTTTCATTAACTTTAGCAATACTCATAAATTCATCATTATTACTACCACCAAAACTTTTTTTCCACAAAACATTGGTTAAGGTTTTATCATATTTAACAATTATGGCATCTCTTAACCCATTAGAGGCTTTACTTAGACCTTCCATATCACCTGTTGAAGATCCACTTCCTCCAACTACAATATAACCATCAGATACCTCGACAACATCATTAAAAACATCATTACCATTACCACCAAATGCTGATTTAGCTATAATCTTCCCCTGTTCATCATAACTGACGATAAAACCATCATTTGAATTATTAGGACCTTTATTCATTCCTTGCATATCGTAATCATTAGAGGCACTATCCCCTACAACTATTTGCCCTAATCGATTTTCTTTATTGATAGCTGAATAAAAGTGATCATGATAAGAACCACCAAAGAAAAGACGATTTTGTACTTCAAAATTGAATGATAAATATAAAACAATACTAGTTAAATTAGCGCCAGGAGTTACCGCATCAACTAAATCCCCATTTAAAGCATTAGCATTAACACAACCATATATAGCATATCCAGTTGGAGTTAATAAGACATGACTAAAAAATTCCCAACTACCGCTAGAACCATATACCTTTTTATTAACTTGATTACCATTTTTATCATATTTAACAATGATGCCATCCCCTTCACCACCACGAGTAATACCAGCAACATCACCATCACTTGATTTTGATTGTCCTACTGCTAAATAACCATTTTCATCTTCCACAACACTATAAAACATATCAAAATTACTACCACCAAAGTTACGACTCCATTCGATTCGACCATCATGACTAAATTTAACAATAATAGCATCAGTATTACCTTTGGTTATATTTCCATAAAAGTCTTCTGAATTACTTTCTCCAACTGCGATATAACCACCATCACTAGCCTCATTTAGATACCTTAAGTTATCTTGATATTTACCACCATAACTGACATAATGAATAGCAAAGGTACTAGCTCCTTGAAGACAATCGACATAAAC
>JAQUFI010000064.1 GCA_028684735.1 Bacilli bacterium
TAGGGATACCCGCGTGATATTTTATTATCACGCTATTTTAATTATAAAGTTTATTATTTTAAATGTCAACTGTAATAAATAAATTAATCTAAATTATTAGTGGTTTCGATTCTATCTTTAATGAATTTATAATGTGGTTCGTGGTAGTTATGACTTTTAATAAATTCTAAGCTATCTTCTTTAGCTTTTAATAACATCTTAAAGTCTTGTTTGATATCAGCCATTTTAAAGGCCATCTCACCACTTTGTCTGACTCCGAATAAGTCTCCACTACCTCTTAGTCTAAAGTCTTCCTCGCTGACCTTAAAGCCATCATTCGTCTTAGTTAATACCTTTAATCTCTCAGCATCCTGATTGCTTATTAAGACGCAGTATGATTGGAGATGGCTTCTTCCTACTCGACCTCTTAATTGATGAAGAGCTGATAGACCAAAACGATAGCTATCAAATATTACCATAACGGTAGCATTCTCTACATCTACCCCTACTTCAATAACCGTGGTACTTATTAGTATTTGAATCTTATTATTTCTAAAGTCATTCATAATACTACCTTTTTCTTGATTAGTCATTTTACCATGGAGAACACCAATACTATATAGTTTACCAAAAGCTTTCTTCATTTTGTTTTCTAGTTCATAGACATTTTCTAAATCGATCTTATCACTTTCTTCAATTAGCGGGGCGATGACATAGACTTGGTGATTATTCTTTAATTCTTGGTACATGAGATTTAATACATCTTTTATTTCATCGTTATGTTTTAAATAAGTTATGACTTCTTTTCGACCTTCAGGCATGGTTTTAATATTAGATATATCCATATCGCCATATAAAGTTAAAGCATAAGTCCTAGGGATGGGAGTAGCACTCATATATAAGACATCAGGAGTTATTCCTTTATTCTTAAGATTACTTCGTTGATTAACTCCAAAGCGGTGTTGCTCATCGGTAATAACCAGTCCTAAGTTATAATATTTGACCTCTTCTTGAATTAAAGCATGAGTTCCAATAATAATATCTATCTCACCATTTTCTAATCCTTCATAAATCTGTTTCTTTTCGGTTACTTTCATTTTACCTTTTAATAATTCAATTTTAAGATCATAACTTTTAAATAATTCTAGGGCATTGATAAAGTGCTGGTTAGCTAGAATCTCTGTTGGTACCATTAAAGCTGATTGATAGCCACTTAGATAGTTTAGATACATCGCTATCATCGATACTACTGTTTTACCAGAACCGACATCTCCTTGGAGGAGTCGGTTCATTCTTTTACTACTGATTAAATCATCATATATTTCTTTAACACTTATCTCTTGATCTTTAGTTAATTTAAAGGATAACTCTTTAATAAATTCTGTTACTTTATCAAAACTAATATTTCTCTTTAAACCAATCTTATTATTTTTATTTTCTTTAAGGTTATTCATCTTTAACATAAACATAAATAGTTCTTCATATTTTAAATGATTGATAGCTTGTTTTAATTTATTTTGTTCTGTTGGTCTATGAATAATCTTAATGCTTTCTTCTTTACTAATAAACTTATACTTATCGATTAAATAGTCTGGCACATAAGACTTTACCACTAATTCTTCATCTAATAATTGATTAATATAAGCACCTATTTGTTTACTCGATAGTCCATAAGTAGAGTGATAGATAGGCTCTATTTTTATTTCTTCACCTAGTAATTCAAATCTTAAATCATTGGCTATAATGGTATTGTGGAGTTTATCATATTTCCCAATTATCGTTAAATTAGTCCCTGGATTTAATTTACTCTTTAAGAAACCTCGATTATAAATAGTCACTTTAACTAGTATCTCTCCAGTATTAAAGTGAAAGTTCATGACATCTTTTTTATTTTTAAAACGAAATAGCGATGGGATATTTTCTACGACCCCATCAATAATAATTTTATCATCCTGATTTAATTGATAGATATCACTTCTCTTTAATACCTCATAGCGAAAAGGATAATATGTAACTAAGTCAATATTATCATCAATACCTAGTTTATTTAAGAGATTTAAAGTCTTAGGTCCTACACCCTTTAATTCGTTTAACTCTTTCATAACTCACCTATTTCTTCTTAATTATATCAAACTTTTGTTCGGTTTTCAACCAAATTGCCAATCTTTATCATTAAAAACAATCTTTTTACTTGACAAAATGAAGTTATTTTATTAATATAGACATTACCAATTCGATTTAGGCGAATTGGAGCTAGTATCATACTAGCCAACCCCTTTTTATTCTTTTATGGAACGGTCTCAGGGGGCCGTTCTTTTTTGTGATAAAAAAATAAAAAGAAATTCTTTTTATTTTTATCTTAACCTAATTTAGAACCAAGAGGAACTGATTGGTCAGGAGTAATTAAGATGACTCCTTCTTTTGTATAAACACCTAAGATTAATACCTCTGATATATAGTCAGCAATTTGTCTAGGTGGGAAGTTAACGACACCTAAGACTTGTCTACCAATTAGATCTTCTATTTTATAACAATCAGTTATCTGAGCACTAGACTTCTTTATACCTATCTCATCACCAAAATCAACTAGTAACTTATAAGCTGGTTTATTGGCCTTTTCAAAGAAGACTGCTTCTTTTACTTCACCTACTCTAATATCTAAGGCCATAAAGTTATCAATATGACTCATCATTTTAATAATTCCATTGTTTTAGAATTAGCATATATATTAACTTTAGTTTGAAATAACTTTGAATAATTATAAATCTTTTTATCTTCTAAATTATCTAATAAAGTCTCATATAAAATACGGTTGACTTTGTGATTATATTTATATTGATCATTACCAATTTCAATAACTTCGTTATTATGATTATGATATTCAACTTTTCTTGTCTTAACTAAATCACTATAATATGAAACCTCTAAGATAATTGCTCCATCTTCTAAATCGTTATCCGTAATATAGTTTTGGGTTCCATATTGAACATCGATATCAGTTATACGATTGATTTTCTCTTCATATCTTAAGGTTTTAGTCGTAAGGGTTGTTTTAGGTTCAGTATTAGAATAATCAAATTCCATTGCTTCATCAAGGAAAACTAAACTACCACTAATAACTAAGATTGCCCCTATGATTAATGGGAAAGTATAGATTTTTTTCTTTTTAAAGACTAAATTTTCAACAATCGTAAAGACATATGAAGCTAAGATACATAGACCTAACATTAAAATACCTAAGCCAATAATATTAATCCCTTTGAAGATAAAGAATAAAACTACGACTAACGCTATATATAATCCAATATTAGTAAATAATAAAGGAATATAGAAAAATAATAATACTAATATTTTTAAAACTATAACCATCATCGTTGAAACTGAATTATCAGTTTTGACTAGTTCTTCTTGTTTTACCTCTTTATTTTTTTTTTGCTCACTTTTAGTTGTTTTTTTAATATCTTTTTTAACTTCTCCTTTTTTATCTGTTGATTGTTCAAAATCTTTTTTAAACATTAAATAAATTACCATAGCACAACTGATCATATAAAAAATCCAAACAATAATAACCCAAATAGCGTGTAAGATGACATCTAGTGGATAAAAAGCAATCTCCAACATCTTTTCACCAAAGAAGATTAATAATTCAAATGGTAATCGTAGAATAGCAAAGATTACTAATAGAATAAGAATCTTAATAAATATTTCAAAGATTGCTTCTAAACTAGAATTACTATCTTTCGTATTTATTTTTTTTGCTAACTTTTCAGTACTATCAGCTAGTTTAGAAGCTCCTTTTTTAATTAAGACTTCACCATCACTTAAAAATTTTTTAAAACTATCATCAGTTTTCCCATATTCTGGATTAATCTTATAAGCACTTAAAATCTCTTCTACTAACTCACTAGTTTCACCAAAATCTTTAACTGCTTCTTCTTCTGTTTTCCCATTTTTTACTTTCTCATCGATAATTCCCTCATATTCATCGATAATATCTTTGATCTCTTTAGAGTCTAATACTTGTAACTTCTTTTCAAGTTTACTTAAAAATTCTTTTTTATTCATCTTTCTGACACTCCTTTATAAATTTATTCACTGATTCAGAGAATATTGACCAAGTATGATTTAATTCTTTCATTCTTTTTTTACCTAAAGTCGTAATTTTATAATACTTTCTAGTTGGACCTTCATTTGATTCAACTAAATAAGTTTCGGCATACTTTTCATTCGTCAACCTTTTTAATAAAGGATAAATGGTACCTTCATTGATATCAATTACTTTAGATACTTCGAGGATAAGTTCATACCCATACACGTCCTTCTGATTAATAGAGTTTAGAACAATCAATTCTAAAACACCCTTTTTAAATTGTGTATTCATATCTCACCTCACTATCATTCTATCTCGACTACTTGGTATTGTCAAGTACTGAAATATTTATATTACTTAATTATATACAATAAAAAGGTTTACATTATTGTAAACCTTTTGGCTTGACCTTCTTTAAAACTTTAACTTCTTCATAGTTATAAGTTAGTTCTTCTTCAAGGGAATTAACTTGTAAGACTCCATTATGCATATCATTATTGATTGATAAATTAATAATTTCATTTAAAATATCTTTTTCAATAACTCTTCTTACTTCTCTAGCACCATATCTTGTATAATGCATCTTATCAATCAATAACTCCATTGCCTCATCTGATAAAACAATATCGATATCAATATTTTTGTTTTGCTTAATTCTGTTTTTAATATTTTCAATTTGATTATGAGCAATCGTCATAATCGCTTCTTTACCTAAATTATTAAAAACAATTATTTCATCAATTCGATTTAGAAACTCAGGACGTAGACGTTCCTCTAAAGCCTTGTTATAAGTTCCATTTTGTTTGCCATCTTTATTTGAATTAAACCCCATTGGATTTTTATTAGCTTCAAAGGTTCCAATATTACTAGTCATAAAAATTAAACTATTAGAAAAATCCACTTCTCTTTGTTTATTCGTTTTTGCTTTTCCTTCATCAAAAATATGAAGAAAGACATCTAGTACTTGGGGATGGGCCTTTTCTATTTCATCTAATAAGATCACTGCTCTTGGATTAGCGATAACTTTATCAAAAACAGTTGTTTTTTCCTTATCTTCATATCCTACATAACCTGGAGGTGCTCCAAACAATTTACTAACGGTATGTGATTCTTTATATTCACTCATATCAATCCTAATTAAATTATCTTCACTAGGACCAATATTCTTACTAATTATTTTAGCAACTTCTGTTTTACCAACTCCAGTTGGACCCACAAAGAGAAATACTGCTTTAGCACCCGTTTCTTTAGATACCCCAAAATCCGCAATCTTTAATCTTTGAATAATGTGCTCAATAACCACATCTTGACCAACTATTTTATCCTTTAACATCTTTTCAAGATTTAAATAAGAGATGTTTATATTTGGTTTAAATTCAATTAGTTTAACTTCCTTTGGTTGACTTTTAACATCTTCCTTTTTTTGAAAGTATTCAGGTTCGATATCTAATTCACCTTCATCTTGAAAGACAAAGTAATCTAGTAGATCACATACATCCTCCCAATTAGCTTCAAAATCAGTTAGTGTTAAGTCAACTATTTTATCAAAGATAACTTTTTCATATAATTCTAGTTCTTCAAAGAAAAGATTTTTACCTCTTATTTCTGTATCATGAACTAATTCTAATTCTGAATACTTTAATAATTCTTTTACTTCTTTATTAGCTTCAACCATATCTAAAAAAATTTTCATATAACAATTATTGATTACTTTTTCATTATAGTTGACACTACAATAGCATTCCGCATCAAGTGATCTGTTAGCACTAAACTTTAAAATATTAACCAGTTTTTTACTGTATTCGATAAGTTCTTCCGTGTGACCATTATTAGCACTTTCAATATATTTTGACATACGACTATCAAATTTTCCTAATAAGGGTTTTAAAATAGGGTTTAATAATTTTTTATCTTGATGAATTAAATTAGCAACCCCAAAATAAGTAATTAGAATTTGCCTTTTTAATTTATATTGATCAAAATATTCTATTATCTTATTGATATTAGTTGTTGATGATTTTAATTCCGTCATCAAATAAAGAAAGGGATTAAAGGAAACTGTATTATCAATACTAAATAATCCTTTTAAATCATCATCACTAAAACCACTTGCCTCAAAACTTTTTAATAATTCTTCAGTATTGATATTCTGTGCCTCAATACAATCCTTTAAAAAGTTTTCACTGATATCTAACATTGTTGTCAATCTCTTAAGATCTTCGTTTCTTCCTTCTTGCATAACCAAATCCTCCCATATAATTTAATTATATCATTGATATTTTTTAATACAAACCTTTTTTGGCAAAAATTGAAAATTTGTTAAAGTTAATACTTTTATCCCATATACTTAATTGGGAAGTGATGTATGTTTACGAAATTACTTAAGTATTTATTTAAAGACTTTTATTTATTTACCGCTGCTTACAGTAATAATGTTTTTCCTGACCCCCTACCAAAAGAAGAAGAAGCAATCTATATTGAAAGAGCTCTTTTAGGTGATAAAGAGGCTCGAAATAAATTAATTGAACATAACTTAAGATTAGTAG
>JAQUFI010000065.1:0-3681 GCA_028684735.1 Bacilli bacterium
ATTTAGTATTGATTAAAACCCAACCATATTTAGAGCAAATGATAAATCATATTAATTGTTTATTAGAACAAGATAATCTCATTGATTATGCGATTTCTTTAAAGCAAACATTCCTTAGTTTTGTCTATAACTATGATATCGTCCAAAAACACTTTTCCTTAGAATTGATGCATCAACAAACAATCATGATTATTAAAAAATATAACAGTATGATTAATAAAGATAATTATCAACAAATAAGAAATCAATTAGACCATATAATTGGTGTTTATCAAGATATAAGTGCTGTTAAAAACTATTTAGAAATCGATTATGAGGATTATCAAAGTGAAGAAATGAAAAGTAAAATTAAAGTATTATAACAAAAAAACATATGTATGCATATGTTTTTTTGTTATTATTTAAGTTTTAAAACTTTTCTTTTATTTTCTGTTTCATAGATTGGAATTAATTCTGGTACTAGATAAATGATATTACCATTTTTATCAGTTTTAGCTTCAATAATCCAAGCCCCCATGTCATTACCAAGTCCACTAGAGACAGTAAAAGGAGTAGGCCCTTGAACACTTGGGACACTAAAGGCATGAATATTACGATATAACATATAGAATGTTTTATGAAAGTGGCCTTGAGCAAGGATGTGAGGTTTTTCTCCACCTTTCATCGCGTCAATAAATTTTTGTAATTTATAACTACGAGCATAGGCACTACCACCACCAGGATGTTGTAGATGTATCTTGCAATTATTAATCATTATTTCAGCATAATCAGCTCCTAAATAAACCATATCTGATCTTTCTTTACTGATAGCTTTCCCGATATTAGCACCACCATTTTGAACATGGGTATGGTCGTGATTACCAGTTATAAAGAAAGTTGTTATGTTATCTGATTTAGGATAATTTTCAATGATATATTCTGCTTGTTCATCAGAACCAATACATTTAAGTTCATATATATGAGCATCTCGTTTTTTCTTGTAGTAACCATCGCTTATATCACCACAGTGTAAGACGCGTTTGATATTGCGTTTATCAAACTCTTCATAGAGTTTATTAAGAATACTTAATTGATCATATTTACTAGCTAAGTGTGTATCACTAATCAAAGCAAATCTTAATTTTTTTAAACGACCATCATATAGTTCATAGGAATTTTGTTCCTTTCGTTCATAATTTGGATAATACCTTAATTTTGTTTTCCCATTTTCTTCATAAGTACTAATATTGTTACCTTCTTTTTTTAGTAACTCAACAACTCCAAGAATCTCATAATCTTCCATTTCTAATTTTTCAGTTAGAAATTCTAATTCGCGTTCTTTTGTTAAAAAACCTAAGATTCTCATTTTCTTTTCTTCCATTTCATCACTCCTTTATTGTGTTTTTTCTATTAAAAAAGAGGCAAAGACATAATTGTAATTATGACTAGCCTCCCTTCTACCCAAGCGATTCTATTTTCATTATAGGAGAGTTGTCAAAAAATGTCAAGTAGAAAAAGTTTTTTTAAAAATTTCATTTTTATAATATAATTTTAATCCTTTTTTATCAAGTTTGTCGAAATGTGTCGAATTTTGTTGCTGGTAAATATTGGGAAATTAATGGTTTTATTATTTTTCTGTGATATAATAAATCGTGAAAGCTATTATGCTTTTTATTTGTATAATGTCTGACATTTTTAAATTATCATATTATTAAAGAGAAGGAGTGGTAATATTTTTTAAAGAATTTCAAAAAACATATATTATTGATGAAAGGAGTAAAAAAATGATGGAAAATAAAAAAATTGTATTATCTGTTATTACTTTAGTTTTTGTCATGATACTTACTGGTTGTGGTTTTCAAAAGAAAGAATTTGATATTAATTTTAGTAATACTGGCGATAGTAATACCCCTAAGGTGGTCATTGATGAAGATGGAAAACTTCAAGAACCGGAAGCGCCAATTAAGGAAGGTTATCGTTTTCTTTATTGGGAAATGGATGGCGAAGAATATGACTTTGATGAAATAGTAAATCAAGATATCAAATTAGTCGCAAAGTGGGAAAAAATTGAAGATGAATCTGATAACAAAGATAAAGATAAATATAAAGCAAAAACATATGAGGTATCTTTTGATAGTTTAGGTGGTACTGGTGTATCTAATCAAGCCATTAAAGAAACTGAAAAAGCAAAAGAACCAACTGTTCCAACTAAAGAAGGCTATAAATTTCTTTATTGGCAATTAGATGGTAAAGAATATAATTTTAATACAATTGTAACTAAAGATATCAAATTAGTTGCAAAGTGGGAAAAGGTAGAAGAAGTAAGTAAGGAAGATCCAACCCCACCGGTGATAGTAGCCAGATACCTAGTAACTTTTGATAGTACTGGTGGTAGTAAGGTATCATCAATAGAAGTAATAAGAAATAAAACAGTAGCTAAACCTACTACTAATCCTACTAGAAGTGGTTATAGATTTATTGGATGGTTATTAAATGGAACAACATATGACTTTAATACGCCTGTTACTAAAAGTATAACTCTAACCGCAAAATGGGAACAAATTATCATTTATACCGTAACAATAGAAGAATTAGGAATTGATGGAATATCAATGAAAGTTATTGTTAAGAAAAACGGAACAGTAATTAATGCATTAGAGGCTTTGGATTCTAATGGGGTAACATTAGGAAAACATAACCAAGAATATAATGTTATCTTAGTACATAATAAATACACAAATAATATTGCAAAAATAAAATTAAATGATGGAACAATAGTAAATGTAAGTAAATAAGGAGGAAAAAATGAAATATAGATTCAATAAAGTATTATGTTTTTTATTAACATTCTTTATCATTGGTGTAGCCAATGTATCTGCTAAAACAGTAGAAGAATTTGATAATTTAACATATATTATCGGAACACATGAATTCACATCAGACATGGCTTTGACAACTGATAGAATAATGTTTGCGGCAAGGACAATTGATGGAAACAATCTTGAAGATATGAAGATTTATTTTAAGGATCCATATGGTGTGTTAATTAATGCTATTACAGGCAAAGAAATTAAGACAGAAGATATCCCTGATAACTTTAATATTGAATATATTAATCTAAATAGTGTATTAGAAGACGCTAAAGAAGCAGCTCTTAGTGCTTTAGAAACTGCATTCAGTAAATATAATTCATTGGATTATAGTGGAGAAAATTGGGCAATATTAGAAGAACATAAAACAGATGGTGATTCAGAAATCAACGCTGCAACCACTATAGAAACAGTTAATGCTGCGAAAACCAATGCAATTAATGCAATGGCAGGAGTATTAACTTTAGATCAAGAAGCAACAGCTGAAGCAAATACATTTAAATCAGAACATAATACAGTATTGTTATTAACAGTAGAAACAGTAGCAATAACTGATAAACCTGCAGTAAATACAGCTTTGACTGCATATGACTCATTGTCAGCATCATCTAAAGGTAAGGTTTCAACTGAAAAAACTTTACTTGATAGTTTACTAACTAAAATAGTTGAATTAGAAGCAGCAAAAGCATTATCAGATGAAAAAACAGCAGCTCTTAGTGCTTTAGAAACTGCATTCAGTAAATATAATTCATTGGATTATAGTGGAGAAAATTGGGCAATATTAGAAGAACATAAAACAGATGGTGATTCAGAAATCAACGCTGCAACCACT
>JAQUFI010000065.1:3781-6414 GCA_028684735.1 Bacilli bacterium
ATAGAAACAGTTAATGCTGCGAAAACCAATGCAATTAATGCAATGGCAGGAGTATTAACTTTAGATCAAGAATTAGAAACATTTATCAATACTTTAACAACAGAAACAATAGAAAACTTTACAGGATATAATGTAACTTTATATAGTGATACTGTCATTTCACAGATAAGTGGAACAGGCGCTATGGTTAAAATGGTAGAAAATTTTCCTGAAAATATAAATATAATAAGCATAGCAGGAGTAAATTTATCAGGATTAACTAATGTACAAATAATGCAACAAGTAAAAGCTGCACTTGTATCAAAAATGGAATTAGTAGCTGGCCAAGGAACAGCAAGTACATTATTAGATTTAAATGGTAAGACTTTGAGTTATGACATAGTATTTGGACTTGGTGAAGTTACTAAAACAGTAACATTTACAGTAACATATCAAACTTCAGATTTAGGATTAAGTCCAGAAGGTCAATTAAAATTAGATAATACTCGTACATTATTAAGTAATCAAATAGCATATGTGGAAGGATTAAATAATGATAATTATGATTATCCGGAAGAAACCTGGACAGTTCTAATGACCGCACTTTCAAATGCTAATCTAGTAAATAACGACCTTAATTCAACTTTGGAAGATTTAAACATTGCATTAGAAACCCTATATAATGCAACAGATTTAACATTAGATTCTAATAAAATTGTTATGGGTGTATATAATATACCTTATGACACTCCAACTAGTCAAACAGCAATTGATAGAATATCAATTTTTGTAACAAATATGATTGAATATAATACAAAAGTTACTTCAATAACTTATAAAACAAGTAATACAAGTGAATATTATGGCACATTAGATCTTTACAATGTAGAATTAACTAATGGAAAAGTTACTGCAACAATAACTGTTGCTGTAAAGCAGTTAAGTCTAGAAGAAGAAAATGCAGCAATTGAAGCTATAAGTGTTTCATATACTATTGGGGAACCAATTAAGGTAACTGATTCTATTCCTGGAATAACTGTAGGTGAAAATCAACTATTATATAAGGTAGTTATTACACCACAATTTGCAAATTTAGAAACAGCACAAGCAAGTGGAAGAAGTGTAAATACAATATTTAATATTTCTACTCCAAATGTTACAGTTTATTATTCATTTTGGGATGGTATAAATCCAATAACATTAAAATCAGCAGATAGTACTGGAGAAGGAAGTCCATACATAGTAGGGATGGAAAATCATCCATTAAGCGCTGGTAACATTCAAGAACCTGGAGATTTTTACATATTAGTAGAAGATTCATTTACAGGGAATATAAATGTTACAATCAAACTAGTTGATTCAGAATGGACTTATGTAGAATATGGTAGCCAAATTATTGATCAGGCTCTAAATTAAAGTCGCACTGAATTAAAAATAAGATTATATAGTAATAGGTTGAAGATAATACTTCAACCTATTTTTTGATTATCTAATGATGAACACTTAGTCTTTTTTTATGACTTGTACATATAATTTAGTGGTGATATTGTGTTTCAAAAAAGATATAATGTTCGCATTAAAATCGTATTATTGGTTATTATCTTTTGTTTTATATTAATTATTGGTAAAGTGTTTTATATTCAAGTTTTTGATTATAAAAGGTTATACAATTATGCTTCTAATCTATGGAGTAGAAATCTACCAATTGAAGCTAATCGAGGACTAATATTTGATCGAAATGGAGTAGTCCTAGCTAATAATATTACAACAACCTCACTGGTTTTAATTCCTAATCAAATTAAAAATAAAGAAGAAGTAAGTCAAAAACTAAGTGAGATATTAAAGGTTAGTTATGAAGAAATGTACAAACACGTCAGTAAGAGAACATCCATAGAAAGAGTTCATCCTGAAGGTCGAAGATTACCCTATGAAGTTGCTGATAAAATAAATGCCCTAAATTTTGAAGGTGTTTATTTAGTTAAAGAGGCCAAACGACATTATCCTTATGATACTTATTTATCGCATTCGCTAGGTTTTGTAGGGATTGATAATCAAGGTTTAAGTGGTTTGGAATTAACTTATAATGACTATTTAACAGGCGAATATGGAGCCATTAAATACTTTAGTGATGCGAAAGGTAATAAACTAAAATTATCAGAAATTTATGAAGAACCCCAATCAGGTATTAATATGTCATTAACAATAAACTATGACATTCAAATGTCTTTAGAAAGAGAATTAAATAATGCGGATTTAAAATATAAACCTGATAGTGTGATGGGAATTGTGATGGATCCAAAAAGTGGAGAAATACTAGCTATTTCTTCCAGGCCTAACTTTTCTCCTAGTCATTATCAAGATTATACGGTTGAAGAAATTAATCGTAACTTACCCATTTGGGCTACTTTTGAACCAGGATCAACTTTTAAAATTATTACCGTAGCTACAGCTTTAGAGGAAAAGTTAGTTGATTTAGAAAAAGATATGTTTTATGATACTGGAAGTGTTAGAGTTGAGAATGCTAGAATTAAGTGTTGGAAACATGGGGGTCATGGTAGTCAGACGTTTATGCAAGTTATTCAAAATTCCTGTAACCCTGGGTTTGTTGCTTTAGGGCAAAGAATAGGGACGGAAACACTATATAAATATATTAA
>JAQUFI010000066.1 GCA_028684735.1 Bacilli bacterium
GTTTTAATACTTTCCCATCTATTGAGTAAATAAAGCTTCTAAAGTGCTTTTCTGATCTTAATTCTGATAAAATGGTAATTCCAATAAATATTAATTCCAAAATCAGAATATAAAACATAATTAAACCGTTTACTGGTATTACTTTTCCTTTGTCAAATAGTTGAATGTTTGTTTATTAAATATAAATTCATTTCTTCCATAAAAGGGATAAATAAGTTTATTTATTGAAAATATTCTTCCACCTGTAAGATCCTTTATTTCATTCAATGCTGATTCAATAATCTTTACTTTTTCTAATACCTTATTCTGTTTCTCTGTTTTTGTATAATATGAATGTTTTTCTTTGATTATTTCTTTATAATTTGAACTTATACATAGTTTTCCATTATCCAGATATAACAATCCTTCATTAAAGAAATATTCATTTTCACAACTTACTGCACCAACTTTGTTTCTGAAAGCAAATAAATACTGAATAGAACTGTTTGCCATAGTAAAAATAAATTCGTGTTTTGAGTAATCTAAAGGTACATTCTGTAAATTGAAATTCTTTCTGAACTTCTCAATTTGTTCACTAAATTTTACTGTTTTTATAAAGTCAGGATTGCATAACAGATTCTTTATAAAATCAATTGTTATTTCATTTTCTTCTACCAATAAATTCAAATTTTCATTTACTTTATCTGCTATTCTGTTTATTGTATTTATATCTCTATTGTATGATAATTCATCAAATTGTATTAATTTTTTTTCCATTTTTTGTTTTGTTTTTTGTTCTTTTCTAATTCATCTAATAGTACTTTAAAAAGGCTTATAAGGGATTTTCTTCTCAATTCCAGTAATTCATCAATTTCTTTATTTCCTTTCATTTGACAATATTCTTATTTCAATTTTATCATCATCAATGTATCTCTGTGATATACCTTCAATCTTATTTTTTAATGTTCTCATCTCTTTAACGTACTTTTCCCAAAGTTCTCTTTCTTCACTGGTTAATATTTTTTCATCTTCTTTTTCTAATCCAATACCCTTTCTCAAATCAGCATAATACTGTTTTAATTCTTCTTTATTCTCCATTTTCTTTAAAATAATAGGTTGTTACTTTTTTATCTTTCTGTTTTCTGATCTTAAAATAGCCATTGTTCTTTGCCCAGATCCCTATTTCTGTTTTATTATCTGGAACTCCGTTTTTAATTGCTATTATCTGCAATTCTTGAAATGTTAGTAAATTGTTTTCCATTAATTAATTAAGTTGATTATGTCTTTAACTGTTTATCTCAAATTGTTTCTCTTTGTTTATGATTCAAAAGCTTTAAAAAGTACCGTTACAATACCTAAATACTGCAACGATACTAACTAATGAATAGAACAAAAAAGAACTAAACTTACTGATCTGAATATTTAAATAATCAAATTAGATCAGCTATATTTTTACTGTAATTAGTCTTACAAGTGCTTTTCTTTGTCTTTATATAATATAAGGTATTTCAATGTTAGTACCCCTATACCTTTATCTGGTCAAAAATCAATATTTGTGCCCACAAATTTTTACTGCCCAGAATGCAACTTTGAACATTTTACTGCTTTAAAATGCATCTGGTTGTTCTGTAATAGGGTAAAATAATTAAAAATAAATTGTATTAATATAGTCCCTCTATATATGTCGATTGCAAAAAGTCGTACAATCCAATATTTTATAAAACCAACTTACTTTGAAACAGTTATCTGTTTTAACTGGATCAATTTGATATGCTGTATAAATTTTTAGAAATATTTTATTTGGCTTTATTTAGTTTTTAGCAATGTATTAGATCAGTATTTTTATAAATAACTGTTTTTCTGAATATTGTATAACTTTAAAACGTCTTTTTAATCTTTATATTACAGAACTGTTATTCTGTCGATTTTCTTTGATTAAGTGTTTTAAAGTGCCTTTTGCGAGTGTATCTCAATGGTCTTAAATATCTTACAATATCGGGCTTTTTTTGAAATATAATTGCATCAATGTAAACATATTTAATCTATGTGACTGGTGGCTATCTCTGATCATTTCCCTTAAGTGTAAGGTCGCGATCCGGTGGATCTATAAGTTTAAAGTGTGTCTAAGGTGGTGTAACTTTGATAGTCTGGATATTTCTGTAAAAAAAATAAAGAAAAATGTTTTTATTTGCAAAATATATATATCTTTGAAATTATAATTAACAATAATTTAGTGTCTTATGAAAAAATATTTCTTATTTACTATTTTTGTTTTAACCTTAATTGTGAGTTGTGGAAAAAATGATATTCCTAGTCCAGATCTTCATTCTACCGAAGCACTTCTGCTCCTAAATTATTTTTCAGAGGAAGAAATTCAATTATACAATCAATTAACTTTAGGAACAGATACAAATTTCATTTATGGTTATGGGTTTAAAGATAATAAACTTTACATCAAAGGGTTTGACAAGCGAAATAAACAAAATATTTTGTCTTTTGTAAGTAACACCAATATTGCATTTAGTGATAAAATATTAATTGATAAAGGGTATGGTAATGTAGAAACATTTGAGAGTTTCAATTTAAATATATCTCCCATAACTAAATATGGTAATAATTACTCATTTCTAATAAATTTTAGTATAGACTGGTGCATACCAAGATTTTTATATACTATTTCAAATGGAAACGAAAAAGTAATAGAACTGTATCCTTCAAATATTAAAATCGCTGATATTAATATTAAACTATTAAATAATTGGTTTGAAAGTTCATTTATATTAGCTTCTGAAAAAAAAATTCAATGCTATAATTATTCAGGAAATATATTGTATGAAACAAATAATCCTCTGCGTAGTATACCAATACCAATTCAAAATTACTTTGTTCTTAATATTGATGAATGTTTATTATTTACTACATATAATAACATATTAATCCGTTATAACGCAAAATTAAATATTGAATTATGGAAAAGTATTAATCCTTTACCTTCAAATATTCGCATTGATAAAACAACATTTGAAACAATTGATAATAATTTCACAAAGTGCACTTTTAATTATACCACATACGAAGGTGATAAAAAAGTAATAACATTTAAGATTAATAATAATACTGGGGAATTAGTTCAACTTTAATAACTTGATCATATATAAAGAAAAAGCCCTGAAACTGATTGTTTTGGGGCTTTTTAGGAAATATTACTCTTAATCCACTATAACATTGAAGCCATATTTATTTCAATTTTTTCTTCAGCTTTAATAATAGATTCTTTAAGTTTCTTTTTCTTCTTTTCGTAATCAATAATGTAATTACTTACAAATTTCTCCTGCTCATCTAAATTTATGTAATCAACATAATAATCTTTAAAATCATTGTTATTTATTGTCAGTTTAGAAGTACCATCTGCTAAGTCAGAAACTATCTTTTTTCTCATATAATTAAAATATGTATTGTAGAATCTTATATTTAATGGATACTTCCCTTTTTTCTTTGGAGTTAAAATCAATGATAAATTACTTGCAATAAATTTACCATTAACATAATGACTCCTACCTAAAGAACCTGCTGCAGCAGTTACATAAACTAATGCTTCTGTATCGTGTGAATATTCTGAATGTTTTTTCCACTCTTCGGATCCTGTAATAAAATCATAATCACCCTCTTCAGATTTTTCACTTGCTAAGGATCCATTCTCAATATCAAATAATTCTAAAATCTTAACCATTCTTGCTTTTTCACTTCTGTTAGGAATACCAACTGAATTTAAAACTCTGTCTTTGAATATTTTTCTTTTTTCACATACACCATCAATCTCCTTAGAATTAATAACAGCATCTACTAAATTCTCACGAATAGATCCCCATTTATTGAATTTGTCTACCCTCCCTTTATGCTGAATACTTGCAAAACCATCATCTTCAAGATTATAAAAAACCACATCATCATTAACATTATGTGGTGTTTTTGTAAAGCCGAAAATAGATGTATTAACAGTTCTCTTCTGTTCAGAAAAAAGTTTATTTGGCATTTTTATTACAAAATCAAGTTTTGCAAATTTCAGAATTTCTTCAGTTAAACCATTCTGATTTCTTTTTAAAGTTGGTGTAGGCATAATGATTATTAGTTTTCCATTTGGTTCTAAATAATCTAATGCTTGTTTTGTAAACCTTATAGAATTATTATGTTCGTATGGTGGATTAATTATGCATTTTGTTGGTTTTAAAGATCTAATATATTCTAAAATATCTGCTTTCTTATTACCAACAATGTTTTCAGTTTCATCATTTACAAGACTGCTTCTATAAATCATATTTGTCCTACCATCCCCGTGTAAGAACATATTTGAACAAGCTAATGCAAACAATACTGAATCAATTTCAAATCCAATTAATTGGTGCTCTTTTATATGTTCAATGCGTTTATCATCATTATTTGCTAAATCAATCATTACTTCCATTGATTCCATTAAAAAACCTCCTGTTCCTGTACAAGTATCTAATACTACATCATTAATATTAAGCCGAGCCAATTCAACCATCAAACTCTTTATATGATCAGGGGTAATTATTATATTTTTATTGTCAATTTTACCTGCTTTTTTCAGAAATATCTTATATGCTTTTCCTAAAATATCTCTTTTCTCATCATTCTGGAATGGTTTGAAAATATTATTTTCAATTTTATTTATAATCGCTTTGTACTCATTTATTGAAAAGTCAATTGTTTTTATAAATGAAAAACGATCTTTCCAACTTATTTTTTTTGATAAACTATTTATTTTATATTCTAATTGAGTTTCAATAGCTTTAATGATCGCTTCATTCAAATAATGTGCTTCTAAAAGAGTTGTTTTCTTAGCTTTTACTTCATCCTGTGATGGTGCTTCAATATGGTTATAAGTATTTCTAAAATTACTGTCTTTTAAAGCTATCATTAACCCAGAAAAAAACAAACTTCTTTCTGTGTCTTTTACTTTACTGTCTTTATGGAATGTTTTATTTAGGCTATTTAGTGTACTTGTCAATGCCTCATCTGTTATACTATCACCATATCTACTTTTCCAAAACAGTTTATTAATATTTCTCAATGTTAAAAGTGAATCTGCATTCAATTTTGTAATATCATTCTTACTATTAATTTTCAAAAAATATTCAATTTTCAATTTATCCTTACTTTGCCCAGATAAAGCAATTCCAACAATATCTTTTGAAATATTATTCTTCAACATATAATGCTTAACTTCTAAAACAGCATCATTTTGTTTTGTTGCCTTTGCTTCAACAATAATTACAAAATCTTCTTCTTCTTTATAAAAATCAGGATAACCTTTAAAAGAAGTTCCATTTTTAGATACAAAACCCAATGAATCTGGTATTGCTGATTTTTCTATAAATGCTGTTGCACTATGATAATCTCTGAAAATATTTTCTGTAACTGTTTCACTAGTTTTTTTCATAATTTACAAAATAATTTAGAATATAAAAATTGATTTCAGGGTATTATTTCAGTTCAAATTGTAGTATCTTTCTAAATATTATTATATTAATAATTCAAACAACACCCATAAATATATGATTCCCACAAATATAATAAAATTATGTTAATAGGTTGCTCGATTTTCTGGAATTAATCTGGATCAAATCAAAGAATTTTGGTAATCTGGTTATTTTCTCATTTTCTCGATTAAGAATAAAACTTATTGGCTGATCTGATTTAATTAATCCTGCATTCTGTAAAGTTTGTAAAGGTGTTTCTTCTATGAATGATAATTCTGGATCTGGAATCTCTTTATAATCTCCAGTTTCATAGTTCATCTTTATTTTACTCAATGATTTATTAAAAGTGATTGTTTCTTTGTTGAAACTGAAATACTGATCAATTAATGATAAAGCCGTTTTACTGCTCTTCAAATTATAAAGAACATTCAATTTGTAACCAGTTTTTAGATCAATATGAATGATTCTTGTATCTGTATCATATTTATAAAAATCAATCCTCTGAATGATACTTTTAACAGCTTCTTGTTTAAGTATAAAATCTTCATCAATGTTTATATCTTTAACAATCAAATTTCCTAAATGATTGATCTTTACAGAATCTTTATTTTTAATCGCTTCCAGTTGATCTTTATAAATTGATATTTGATTAAATAAGGCTTTAATTTCAACCTGTAAACGGTTTTTATCAACTTCTAAGGCGTTAATATCTTTAGTAAGGTTATAAGCTATTTCATTAGGTACAAAGGCAATCTGTTTACTGATTCTGATTTGCTGTGTATTTAGTTCTTCAGAATA
>JAQUFI010000067.1 GCA_028684735.1 Bacilli bacterium
AGTGTTTGTGGGAAATGCTCTGTCTCAAGAATTTAGTGAAGTTCTTTGTACGCCAATGTATTATTTATTTCCTATTAACATAAAGGAGTTACAAGAATGATAGATGAAAAAATAGATTCAGATATAAGTGATGATGAATTTGATAAAGTACATGGGCCTTATAATGAGAACCTCAATAATTTTTTAATTCGTTATATAGTACCAGAAGTATTTGCATTTCAATTGGCCCAGAGTTATTACAGAAATTGTTTGTGTGCTTCTTCGTTAGAAGCTCATTATAATAGCATGACAGATATAATTCTTGTTTATCCTAGTTTAGATGATATTAAAGCAGAAACCATTAATCTACTAAAGATTAAATATAATCTTCAAATTACAAATGAAAACCCAACTGTTTTAGAAAAGTGGCAATAACCTAAATGATAAGGTCAATTGATGAATTAGGAAGATTTGTTATACCTAAAGAAATTCGTAAAAATATGAATCTAGTTACTGGTGATTTACTGCAACTGGAACTTATAAATAATTCTGATGATTTATTATTAGTCATATCTAAAGAAGAAAGCATAGCACAATGTTTAGGCTGCGGAGCTTATTGTAGAAGCAATGATAATTTCTGTAGTAATTGTGGATTATATCTAAAAGAAGATCCAACACTAAAATAATTATATATTTAATTGAGTGCTAAAGGAGCCTTCTAATGAAAAAATGGTTATTAATTTTAAAATCTAAAGAGACAAAATATTATATCAATAATAATGGGTATGTGTACGATAATGAAAGCAAAAATAGTATCAAACTTTATGTTCTAAAAAAGAAAACTATGGAGCTACTTAAAGAACTGTGTATCGCTTGTAGCGAATCAAACTGATGAAGTTATTACTTTGGTCGAACCTAATAAAATAATTAAACCTAGAATTGAAGAACCTACGTATATGCGTAATGCTTATGGAAATCTTGTTAGAATTAATTGAAAATAATTGATGAATGGATGGTGTCTAAAAAATGCTAAAAGAAGAATACGAAAAAGTAGTAAAGGTTGGTTTTGAGAGAGGTGCAAAACTCCAAGCAGCAAGGGATAAAGTTCGTCAAGCTACATTAGAACTTTATGAGACTGATTCAGTATTTGTCAGTGATATAAAACATAGATTACAGAAAATGATTTTCGCAAAGAATATTGTTACATTTTTAGGAGCTCCAAGTAAAAGGCAGATAGATGCTAGGTTAGTCGAGTTTTATTTAAATGTTAATCACAGAATTTACGTGTTACAAGAGAATGTGTCGTTCGACTTTGATGATAAGAGATTGTGTTATATTAAATTAACTGATGATGTAGTAGCTAAGGTGCCTTTAAAAAATGCTACTGGAATAAAGAGTTTAATTCCATACCAAGATTAAACGATATATATATTTAATTAGACAGTAGTTTAAAGGAATTAGAATGAAAATTAAGTTATTTGAAGATGTTACTAATATATTAAATGAAGCAAACATACAGGATTTAATTAATGATAGTAAAGCAACAGATCCGAGAAGAATAAAGTTATCACAATCAATTTATACTGAATATAAAGGTGTTGATTCAGATGGGACTTTATTATTTGAATCAGATAGTCAGACTAGACAGGATATGATTCATAAACAAAGAATATTTTATGAGGGATTCTTTGATTTACTTGATAAAGTTGAAGAGCATGAAGCAATTACTGATGAAGATGTTGTTAATATTCTAACTGGAGATTTATATCTTGATTGTAGTTGTGAATCTCATTTATATTGGGCATGGGCATATAAATCGTGGAAAGATGATTATGGGTTAAGGAAAGAGTTACGAGTTCCAGAGAGAAATAATATTAAATTGAGTGAAAGTACTTGTAAGCATTGTATCAGTGTACTAGAACTTATTAATAGGTCAAATAGTTTATTAGATCAGATTGCTATTGATTTAAACACTTTATTCCAAAATTATAAGAAAAAAACAAATAATGAAAAAAATAGTAACTAGGATTTAAATAAGTTGAAGTCCTAGTTTTCTTATGCCATAAAGTTCTGAGCCTGGAAAAATGATAGAATTGCAGATTAAAGTTAGTAATTAAGTAGAAAAAACTATGTAAAAATGCTATAATTATAATGTTTAGAAACAAGAAATATGCAAGTAATTAAGGGTGATGATATGGATGTTTGGATATTAAAAAAACAATTGAATACTAAAGATAAATATCCAACTTCATATTCTTATAAACTATTATCATTTGCATATAGACAAAGATATAACAAAGAATTGAATCTGAATAGAATAAAAACAAATGAAAATGAAAAACCTTATGTTGAGGATGGAGAATTTTTTTTCAATATAAGTCATTCAAAAAATTATATTTGTTGTGCAATATCGGACCATGAAGTTGGTGTTGATATAGAAGAAGAAAGAAAAATAAGTGATAAGCTAAAAGAAAGAATATTAACGAAGCAAGAATTAGAATCTAATATAAATCCTTTAGAAGCATGGGTAATAAAAGAAGCCTATGCCAAATACTTATCAATTGGTCTTAAACTAGATTTTAGAACTGTAAGCATAGATGAAATTCAAAGTAATTTTTTTATGATTAAAATCCCTAACGATAATTATGTTTGTTACATAGTTGGGAAAGAATCATTAAAGAATGTTTATGAAATAGATGAGATTTAAAAGTTGGTGGTAATTATGAAGAAAGTGTTAGTAACTGGTGCATATGGATTTTTAGGCAAATATGTAGTAAATGAATTAAAAGAAAATAATTATAAAGTTGTAGCTTTTGGTAGGAATAAAGAATTACTAACCAAATTAAAAGAACAAAACGTGGATGTATTTGTTGGAGATTTTTGTAATCAAAAAGATATTGAAAAAGCCTGTAAGGGAATTGATTATGTAATACACGTTGGAGCGTTATCTACTGTATGGGGAAAAAGAAAAGATTTTATTGAGACCAATGTTAATGGCACTAAAAATGTATTGAAAGCATGCGTTAAAAATAGTGTTAAAAGATTTGTGTTTGTGTCATCACCAAGTATATATGCTGGGAGTGTTGATAGATTTAATATCAATGAATCTGAATATGATGAAAATAATAAGTTAAACTACTATATAGAAAGTAAGATATTAGCTGAAAAAGAAATTGCTAAACAAAAGAATATCGAAACAGTAATCATTAGACCTAGAGGATTGTTTGGTGTAGGTGATACTAGTATTATACCTAGACTAATAGTTGCTAATAAAAAAATCGGTATACCACTTTTTAATGATGGAAAAAATGTTGTTGATTTAACCTGTGTTGAAAATGTTGCTTTAGCATTACGATTAGCTTTAGAAAGTAAAAAGGCAGCTGGTAATGTATATAACATAACAAATGAAGAACCATCAGAATTTAAATATTTGTTAGAAAAGTTATTTACAGATTTAGATCATAATCCTAAATATTTAAATATTAGTTTAAAATTTATGTTGTTTGCCTCTAAAACAATTGAAAGGTTTTATAAAACTTTTCATATATACAAAGAACCAACTATTACGCAGTATACCATTTGTACTTTAGGATTTTCTCAAACTTTAAATATAGATAAAGCTAAAAAAGATCTTAAATATAAACCTAAAATAACGCTGGAAGAAGGGATATATAAATATGCAAAAGATTACAAAGAAAAACATAAATAATGCGATTACATATTATAGTTGTGGTTATTGTAAAAACAATTTAAAACATGTATTTAAAAATCATAAAAAAGAAATTAGAAACTTTCCAGCGGGAGTGTTCTTAATAAATCATAATGGTAATTTAATTTTGTTTGATACTGGTTATGCTGTTGAATTATATAAGTGTGGATTGATTAGTAAGATATATAATTTATTTAATCCAACGTTTATTAAAAAGGAAGATGAAATAACATCTCAGTTAAAAAAAGATGGTATTGATACAAGTGAAATTAAACATATAATTTTATCCCACTTACATCCAGATCATATAGGTTGTGTTAAGTATTTTAAAAATGCTGAAATCATTGTTTCAGAACAAGTATATAAAACATATAAACATCCTAAATTAAGAAATTTAATATTTAAAAAGTTATTCCATTCATCCTTTGAAAAGAACTTAAAGATTATTTCTGATAGTGATTTAGAAAAGGAACAATATAAGTATTTTAAAGGATATGATTTGTTTAATGATGAAAGTATAATTTTGACCTGTTTAGATGGACATGCTAAAGGACAAATTTGTTGTTTAGTTAATAAAAGTAAATTCCTAGCTGCTGATACTTGTTGGGGGAACGATTTAATAGAGAAATCTAAAAACTTAACAGTATTTTCTAAGCTAGTTCAAGATGATATGAAAGATTATAATAGAGGATTAAAAGTTTTAGCTTCAATGAAAAAAGATAATATCAAGTTATATTTTAGTCATGATATTTATAATTGTAAGGAGTTGTGATAGCATGACAGAGAAATTAATTATCTTAAAAACTTTTGTTGAAGTTAGATGGTTAAGGAAATTTAAAACGAAAGAAGCTGTAAAAAAACATCAAGAAAAAATGATTGTAAAACAATTAAAGTATTTAAAAAAGAATTCACCTTTCTTTAAAGATGTAGACCCATCTATGAATGGATTTAAGAACTTACCAATAATGAACAAGCAAATTATGATGGATAACTTTAATGATTTAAATACTGTTGGTATTGATAGAGACGAAGCAATGGAGATTGCTATTAATAGTGAAAAAAGTCGTGAGTTCAAAGAGAAATGTAATGGTATATCAGTTGGCCTTTCATCGGGAACTAGTGGTCATAGAGGATTATTTATAATTAGTGATCGAGATCGAAGTCTTTGGGCTGGAGCAGCAATGGCAAAACTTCTTCCTAAAAAGAAAATGTTTGGTAACAAAATTGCTTTTTTCTTAAGAGCAGATAACAATTTATATGAAACTGTTAAATCAAAATTTATGGAGTTTGAATACTTTGATATTTATGAAGATTTTAAAAGCAACATGAAGAAACTTAATAAGTATCAACCGACAGTTCTAATAGCACCACCATCAGTCTTAATGTTAATAGCAAATGCAATAGAAAATAAAACAATTAACATTGATCCTGTGAAAGTAATATCGGTAGCAGAGGTTCTAACTGAAAAAGATGAAGAGTATTTTAAAAAGGTATTTAATAAAGAGATAATTTATCAAGTCTATCAATGTACCGAAGGTTTTATAGGATATAAATGTGAATGTGGTACGTTTCATATAAATGAAGATGTTGTATTTATAGAGAAAGAGTATATTGATAAAGATAGATTTATACCAATAGTTACTGATTACATTAGAAGAACTCAACCAATAATTAGGTATAGACTAAATGATATATTAGTTGATAGTAATAAGACTTGTGAATGTGGTTTAAATTTTATGGCAATAGAAAAAATCGAAGGTAGAACTGATGATATGTTTATCTTTAATGACAAAAATAATAATGAGATTGCTGTTTTTCCGGATTTTATTAGTAGATGTATTATTTATGTTGATGGGATAAAAGATTATAAAATAGTTCAAAAACAGAAAAATCAAGTTATAATATATTTAGACGTTGTTACACCAAAGATTAAAAAAGATATTGAAAATGAGTTTTTAAGACTTGCAGATAAAATGCAATTTATAATGCCTAAATTTGAATATAAAAAGTATCAAGTGGATATGACTAAAAAGTTAAAACGCGTCGAGAGGAGTTTCGCTCATGAGAAAAATTAAAATAACTGGTTACGGAGTGTATTTACCAGATAACATATATGAAGTTGATGGTCAAAGAAGATATAGAGCAAATAAGAATGATACCCAATTATCAATGGCAACTGCTGCTTGTAGGAAAGCTTTAGAAAATGGTAAAATTGATATAGAAAACATTGATTGTATTGTTTCAACAAGTGCAGTTGGAATACAACCTATTCCATGTACTGCAGCACTTATACATGAACAAATTGCAATTGGAACAGATATCCCAGCATTAGATATTAATACGACTTGTACAAGCTTCATAACAGCGTTAGATATTATGTCATATCTAGTAGATAGTGGAAAGTATAATAATGTTTTAATTGTTGCAAGTGAAATAGCTTCACATGGTTTAAATAAAA
>JAQUFI010000068.1 GCA_028684735.1 Bacilli bacterium
CTGCCATATTAGGACCTGTTATTAGTAATATACATGTTTTTTCATCCATTATAATATCATTTGGAACATATTCTTGAACTATAACTTTTTCTACTACAGGATGCCTGTTTTCAATAATATTTATTTCCTTTTTTTCAGTTAATACTGGTCTTATATAACTATTATTTTCAGTTATAGTTGCGAATGATTGCAATACGTCAATTTCACTGATAATTTTAGCAATTTCTTGTAATTTTGGAATGTATTCTTTTATTTTATCTTTTATTTCATTGAATAAATTATACTCTAATTCAATAATTTTTTCTTCAGCATTTAAAATTAAAGCTTCTTTTTCTTTTAAAATCGGACTTATGTATCTTTCACAATTACTTAAAGTTTGTTTACGATCGTAGCCATATTCTTCTTTTACTAAATGTATTTGACCTTTTGAAACTTCAATGTAATAACCGAATACTTTATTGTAGCCAACTTTTAAAGTTTTAATTCCAGTTTTTTCTTTTTCTTCATTTTCAAATTTAGCAATAAAATCTTTGCCACCTTTTCTTAAACTTTTTAATTCATCTAGTTCAAGATTATAGGTTTCTTTGATTAAATATCCTTCTTTAATTGATATAGGAGGATTTTCATAAATACTTTTTTCTAATAAATTATATAGATCATCTAGTGGTTTAAAGTTTTTATAAAAATTAATTTTATCAAGTATTTCACTTATTTGAGGCAAAAATTTTAACGAATTTTTAAGTTGCAATAAATCCCTGGCATTAGCGTTTCCGAATGCTATTCTACCGCTTAATCGTTCTAAATCATAAACTTCATATAAATAATTTTGTAAATCACCTTTTAAAATAAATTCTTTTAATAAGGTTTCAACTACATCGTATCTGTCATTGATTATTTTTTTATCAATTAATGGATTTTCAATCCAGTTTTTTAACATTCTAGAACCCATTGCTGTCTTATTTTTGTCTAGTAACCACAATAGAGAATTTGTTCTTTCTTTTAATCTCATTGTCTCTATTAATTCAAGATTTCTCTTAGTATGTATATCCATCTTTAAATATTTATTTTCTTCTTTAACATTAGCTTTTTGTAAATGACTTAAATTTCTTTTTTGAGTATTATTAATATACGTTAATAAATATTTGATCGATTCAATATGTCTGATGTCTTTTATATCTTCATAAATGTAGTTATATTGTTCTAAACTATTTATTTCATCAGTTACTGTTAAGGTTAAATTAAATTGATTTTTTAAGATAGAATATATACCTTTATTAACTTTATTAGTCAATATTACTTCTTTTATTCCAATATTTATTATTTCACTGATTAATTTAGTGTCACTATATTCAATTAGAGTAGTGTAGATTACCCCTGTGCTGATATCTGTATAAGTTAAAGCATAAGCATGGTTTAAATCCATAACACTACCAATAAAATTAAAATCATTTTCTTTTAATGAATCATTATTTATAATTGTTCCAACACTAATGATTTGTACTAAATCTCTTTTTACAATGCCTACAGCATCTTTAGCATCCTCTAATTGTTCACATATTCCTACTTTATATCCTTTAGATATCAATTTATCTAAATATATATTAGCAGCGTGATGCGGAATACCACACATTGGTATTCTTTCTTCCAACCCTGCACTTTTACCAGTTAATGTAAGTTCTAATTCGCGTGAAGCTGTGATTGCATCTTCAAAAAACATTTCGTAAAAATCACCCAAACGAAAAAAGATAATAATGTCTGGATTATTATTTTTAATTTCGATATATTGACGCATCATAGGGGTTACTTTATTAATGTCTACTTCACTAATCTTCACAATCTCACCTGTTTTCATTTTACCATATTTAAAGATTATAGTCCATAATTTTCAAGATATTTTATAGCGTCGTCAATAGTTTTAACTGAAACAATTTCAATATCTAATTTACTCTCTTTTTTAACTTTTAAAGCTTCCTCATAGTTTTCACCATGTGGCACAAAAAAGATATCCACTTTTTTCTTTTCAGCTCCTTTTAATTTGTATTTCACTCCACTAATTTCTCCGACATTGCCCTTTTCATCGATGGTACCAGTTCCCGAAATCTTTAAACCATTAGTTAAATCATCTGGAATTAACACATCATATAACATTAAGGCTACCATAAAACCGCCAGATGATCCATAAGAATTTGAATCATATTTTATATCTAAATTAACATCCGTTTTTAATTTTTTGAAATCTAAACATACTATTCCAATATATATTTTGCCATCTTCTTCTGTTAATTTAGCAGTTCTAGTATAATCTTTATTATTATTTTTTACTTTTATTTTAACAGTATTGTTATGTTGATAATTTTGTAAAACATTAAACAAATCTTTAGTTGTTTCTACTTCTGTTTGTTCTACTGAAATTATCTCATCTCCTACTTCTAAATTATTTTCATAATTTTCAAGCAAAAATGAAACTACTAATCGATTATCTATTACTTCATAATCTGTATTAGAGCGATCAAACGCAACTATTTTAGAAGTAATTCTAGAAGCATTTAACATATCCTTTTCTAGTTTGTTTTCTTTCTCTGGATCAACATTTTTATATAATTCTTCTTTTTTATAAATATCCCAATCTTTGTTTAATTTAGCAATTAAATAAGTCATTATAGTCGCTTTCATTTCAGATACATATGCCATATTGTATGTACCTTCCATTTTATATTCGAGATCAGTATCAATTAACTCTTCTATATTTATTACTCCTTTTGGTTTCTCAATATAATATGGAATAGGAATTAAAAGTGCAATATAAAAGATCACAAATCCTATATATAAAAAATCTAATTTATTAATTTTTTTTGTTTTTTTAGAATATGTTTTAATAATATCAATCCTTTCTAAAGAGGTGTTAATTGAAAAGTATTTTAAAGAATTTATTGTTTGTTTTTTTATTATTATTTATTATAACACAAATACTGACAGAATCTGAAAGTATAATGGGATGTGTATCGTTTGCATTTGACATATGGTTAAACAACATATTTCCTTCATTATTTCCTTTTTTTATTATATCAGAATTATTAATAAATTATGGATTCGTTGAATTAATTGGTGAAATTTTTAAACCAATTATGGTTATTTTATTTAAAACTAGTAAAAATTCTGCGTTTGTTTTTATTATGAGCATGCTTTCAGGCACACCTTCTTCTGCTAAAAATATAAGAGAATTATATTTAAATAATATGCTAGATGAAAAGGAATCTTCTAAATTATTGATGTTTTGTAATTTTGCGAATCCTCTTTTTATACTTGGACCAGTTTCTATTATTTTTTTACAAAATAAAGATGTTGGTCTCCTAATATTAATTATACATTATTTGTCAAATTTTATTATTGGAATAATCTTTAGAAATTATAATCCTATAAACGAAAGAGAGATTAAAATAAATTTAAAAACAGCACTTTTAAATATGCATAAAAAAAGAATTAGCAATAAATTAAATTTTGGCAAAATAGTTACTAATTCTTTAATAAACAGCATGAATACCCTTTTATTAATCTTAGGAGTAATAACTTTATTTTCAATTATTACTACAATAATAGATAAAAACATCAATTTAAATAATTATTATCAAAGTGTATTAAATGGTGTTTTTGAAATGACACAAGGCTTAAGGTATATTGGTCTTTTAGATATCCCTTTAAAAATTAAATCTACTTTATCAGTTATGATTATATCTTTTAGTGGATTTAGTGTTCACATGCAGGTAATTAGTATTTTAAGTGATACTAAAATTAAATATATTCCTTTTTTAACAGCTCGAATAATTCATTCTATTATATCGGGATTAATATTGTACTTTACTTTCGATTTTTGGATTAGCCTACTATAGAAATTAGACTTATTCTTGCATATCCATCCCCAGAATTTCCATTAGAATTATTTCCATCCGGTAATGTAAAGTTTTCTATTCCGCTTTTTGAAGTACAACTTGCAATATATCCACAGTATCCAGAGCCACCGCCTCCGCCACCAAAACGAACGCCACCGCCTCCGCCATAGTAACCGCCTCCACCTGCTCCGCCACCGTATGTGGAATTATATGTCCCACCATTACCACCAGCACCTAAGGTTCCTGGTGTTGGATTTGAAGTAATACTAGTGTCATATGTTGCTGGAGCTCCACCAAATTCACTAGTTCCTGGACTTCCATTATAACTAGCATATCCTAAATAAGTTGGACTACCACCGATTAAACCACCACCAGAACCGCCGGCTCCTTGGTAACTAGAATCATTTCTACTACCAGAACCACCGCCGCCACCTGCTATGATAATTCTTCCACTTAAACTTAAACTTGTTCTAATATCAGTCGAACCACCACCAGAACCACCTGAACTAATAGTTCCGGCTCCACTTGTACCTCCACCGTTATATCCACCAACTATACTACCTGTAGCGGTATAACCACCTTTTCCGCCTACTTCAATGTATAGTATTTCACCTTTTACAAAGTAATATGTGCCAGATGTATAACCACCTTTTCCACCACGGTCATTACTTAAATTAGCACTACCACCTTCAGCGCCCCAAACATCTAATTGATATTGTCCTGATACTGGAATACTAAAAGATTGGGTATTTCCTTTATATTCAAAATTATAAAAAGAATTCAATAATTGAACATTTCTAGTTCTTCGATCTACTACTATTCCTCCACTATCGTAAATTGTATAAGTTAAAGTATAGGTTGTATTTGGAGTATTTCCAACTGAACCTGTAACGACAACACTAGGATCATTATAAGTAATTTCTCCACCCTGTTCTAAAACATAATAACCAGGATCTTCGAACTCAATATTTGTGAATGTTATCATATCTGCTGAACCGGTTAAATATATCTTTTTTTCTGAATCTAAATTATCTATGATATCTAATGAAGAAACAGAAGTTGTCTTATTATTGTATTGATATATCATATTGATACCAAAATCCTCTTCTGGTAATAAAGGATGATAAATTGGTATTTTTATTTTCAACAACGAATTATTCATAGTAGAATCTACATCTAGAATAGTTTCAGTTGTTAAATTAATGTTACCAAAATAACTACCATCGATTAATTTAGTACTAAAATCATCATATTTTATTGTTTTCTCATCACGATCATAATCAAATGTTTTATTAGAACCATCTTCAAATATAAAAGTAACTGAATCATCTGAATTTTTATATATGACAACAATATCTTGACCAAATAGTTTTTCATAGAATGTTTCTACAATAACCGATTGTTTAGTTAAAAGTTTAGTTTTAACAAGTGCTGACACATAAAGTTCTTTCACGACAATTATTATTTGAAATAATAATATGACTACTACTGAAAGTAATACGAATCCAAGTGCGAATTCTATTATAGTAAATCCTTTTTTATTCATAATAAACTCCTTTATTTTGATAATAATATTGTTGCAAAAGTATTATCTTTAAATTGAATTAATAGACGATATTCTCCAGTATCATCAAATACTATTCTATTGATAAATTTTTTAAATTTATCATTTACACCATAATTAATATTATCAACATTTTCATAGGTAAAAAGCAATTTTACGATATTTGAATTGATTACTAATGAAGAACAGTAATCTTCATTGTCAAAATAAGTTGTTTGGCAATTAGTAATATCAAGGAAATCATGACTGCCTATTTCACTAACAAGTGTTTCATAACCATCTTCTAATATATAATTTTTGATATTATATGCGGCATATAATCCATTTGTAGTATTATAACTGAAGCTTTCCATATAGTTATTCGTAATTGTCGAATACTGTATATATATAAATAACAAAGCAGAAACGATGATTGTCGTCGCTACAAGTGTTTCAACTAACATAAATCCTCTATTACTTTTTTTCATAAAAATCTCCTTTTATGTTGTTTTTATTATAAATGTATTATATAATATAAACAGGATAAATGCTAGTCCTAAATTAAAAAGGGGATTGAATTATGATAAAAACTTTTGATTTTGAGAAGA
The DNA here is from genome assembly GCA_028684735.1 of Bacilli bacterium. GTDB lineage: Bacteria > Bacillota_I > Bacilli_A > RF39 > UBA660 > UBA5364. Next base: position 6,039 of record JAQUFI010000068.1, read on the forward strand.
TGCCAATTGTAGAAGTTGTAAATGAGATTCTACTTGATTCCGCTAAAAGAGGCGCGAGTGATATTCACTTTGACCCTCACCCTGAATTTATGCGAA
>JAQUFI010000069.1 GCA_028684735.1 Bacilli bacterium
TTGTTTAGCTTCTTCTAATAAACCCATTTCTATCATCGCATCAACTCTTTTATTGATTCGATTGTATAGAACCTCTCGCTCAAGCGTTAAACCAATAAAAACAGTATCATATAGTAACTCATTACCTTTATGGTCATCTTTTAATTGGTTGTGAATTTGGTAATAATTAAAGGATCTTTCTACCCTTTGACGATTGTTTTGATGAATCTTAGTTTGAGGATCAATTTCTAATAATTGTTTATATAATTCATCATTCGTATACTGATCATAATTAAATTTTGTGCTTTCTTCTTGAAATTCATAATTATATAAAGCTGCTTTTATATATAAACCAGTTCCCCCAACAATAATTGGAGTTTTCTTTTTATGTAGTATCTCTCCTATTTTTTGGCGAGCATCTTTTTGATAATCATAAACTGTATAGTCCTCATGAATATCTTTAATATCAAATAGATGATGAGGAATATTAGCTTTTTCTTCTTCTGTTACTTTAGCAGTTGCAATATCTAAACCTCTGTAGACTTGGGTACTATCAGCATTAATTATTTCTCCTTTTAATTTTTTGGCTAATTCAATACTCATTTTTGTTTTACCAACCCCAGTTGGTCCTACAACAACAATTACTTTATCCATAATTCACCTACTTAATTAGCATACTATCACCAAATGAGAAAAAACGATATTCTTCTTTAATGGCTACTTCATATGCATTTAAAATAATATTTCGATTAGCAAAAGCACTAACTAACATCATCAAGGTTGATTTTGGTAGATGAAAATTAGTAATTAAAGCATCAATAACTTTAAATTGATAACCAGGATAAATGAAAATATCGGTCCATCCTTGGCATTCTTTAAAAGTATTATATAAGTTCATAATTGTTTCTAAGGTTCTCGTACTAGTTGTTCCTACACTGATGATGCGTTTACCTCTTTTTTTTGTTTCATTTAAAAGATTAGCTGTCTTTTGATCCATCATATAAAACTCTGAATGCATTTTATGACTATTAATATCATCGACACTAACTGGTCTGAATGTACCTAAACCAACATGTAAAGTTATATAAGCAATATTAATCTGTTTATCTTTGATCTTTTCTAATAAGGACTTGGTGAAATGTAAGCCAGCTGTAGGTGCAGCTGCACTTCCTTTATTTTTAGCATAAACAGTTTGATAACGATCCTTATCTTCTAATTTGGTATGAATATAAGGTGGTAATGGCATTTCTCCTAAAACATCTAGTATTTCATATAAAATACCCTCATAGATTAATTTAAAAGTACGAAGGCCATCACTACCTTCTAAGATACATTCAGCTTTTAAAAGATCACCAAAATTAATAATAGTTCCAACTTTTACTCTTTTGGCAGGTTTAACTAAACATTCCCATTCATCATTAGTCTTCTCTTTAAGCATCAAGACTTCAATTAAGGCTTTAGTATCCTCTTTTACTCCATGAAGTCTAGCAGGTATTACTTTGGTATCATTTAAAACTAAGGTATCTCCCTCTTCAAGATAATCGATAATATCTGTAAAAAGGTGATGTCTAACATCGCCTGTATCACGATCTAAGACTAATAATTTTGAAGCATCACGCTTTTCAAGAGGTGTTTGGGCAATTAATCTTTCTGGTAAATCAAAATCAAAATCAACAGTTTTCATATTACACCTAATTTCTGATTACTATTATATCATGTACTGATAAAGTATTTAAAACATCTTATCTTGGTATTCAATTTTTAGATGATCATAAGCTTTTTTTGTTACAACTCGTCCACGATTAGTTCTTTTTAGAAAACCATTTTGTAATAGATATGGTTCATAGACATCTTCAATCGTCGTTTGTTCCTCACCTATACTTGAAGCAATTGCATCAATACCAACTGGTCCTCCATTAAACTTTTCAATAATTGATTTTAATAAATTATAGTCAGTTTCATCTAAACCTAAAGGATCAACCTTTAATTTGTCTAAAGACATCTTCGTTATTTTCAAATCAATAACACCATCTCCAATAACTAAGGCATAATCTCTAACTCTTTTAAAAAGACGATTAGCAATTCGAGGGGTTCCACGACTTCTTTTAGCTAATTCGATAGCAGCTTTATCATCAATCGTATTTTCTAAAACCCGACTAGTTCGTTTAACAATATCCGTTAATTCATCCACATTATAATAATTTAATTTAGAAACAATTCCAAAACGATCACGAAGTGGACCCGTTAGATCACCAGCTCTCGTTGTTGCACCAATCAAAGTAAATGGAGGTAAATCAATTCTAATATTACGACTCGTAGCATCACTTCCTACCACGATATCCAAAGTAAAGTCTTCCATGGCAGAATATAATATTTCTTCAATATATCTAGGAATACGATGAATCTCATCAATAAATAAGACATCACCAGGTTCTAAGGAAGATAAGATAGCTGCTAAATCTCCACTTTTTTCAATAGCTGGACCACTACAAGTTCGAATATCACTTCCTAATTCATTAGCAATAATATAAGCTAAAGTAGTTTTACCTAAACCAGGTCCACCATATAGTAACACATGATCTAGTGGTTCTTCTCTCATTTTAGCAGCCTTAATAAAAATCTCTAAGTTTTCTTTAATTTCCGTTTGACCAATATACTCAGTTAAGTATTGAGGACGAATGTTTTTTTCAAATTGATCATCACTGACAAAACTATTAGTCACTACTCTATCTTCCATCTAATCCCTCTTTCTATTTTAACATCAATTTTAAAGCATCTTTAATTTGCGCTTCAATTGTTTTTTTATTATCGATATTAGGCAGTATTTTATTGATATCACTTACCTTATATCCTAGCCCCTTTAAGACTTCAACTAGTTCATCAAACTGAGGATATATTCCTTTACTATCAACATTTGGTACTAATTTACCCTTTAAATCCAAAATAATTTGACGAGCAACTTTATCACCTATTTTAGGAAACTTTTTCAAATATAAAATATTTTCTCGTTCAATCGCATCCATAATGCCAGCAATTGAACCTGTTGCTAACATCGGTAAGGCTGTTTTACATCCTAAACCCTTTACTTCAATTAGTTTTAAAAATAAAGACTTTTCATCAAATGTTTTAAACCCATATAAACTAATCATATCTTCACGTACTTGTTGATAGATATAAACTTTATATTCCTTATTTTCACTAAAACTATAAGGATTAGAGGTATATACTAAATATCCAATATTATTGTTTTCTAGTATTATATAATTACTATCAATTTCAGTTACGATACCTTTTATATATTCATACATTTTATCACCTATCATCATTATACCACAAACGAATGTTTGCGCAATAAAAAAACATCAAATATGATGTTTATTTCTTACTAAATATTTGTCTGATTAAGTAGTATTCAAAAATAATATAAATAACAATATAAATGATAAATAAAACATCATAGATTATACCACCTGTATATTTATCAAGAATGGCTGGAATACTATCCGGAAACCATTTCGTTAAAAAAGCTATTGTTTCAGGATCAGAAATCGATGTTTTAATAACATCAATAATTCTTAATAAAATATCGATTGCTGGTATTAAATATATAACATTTACAAATCGCTTAAAAAAGAAAACCACAAACCCGATTAGGGCCATAATAATAATTATATCCATAAATCATTCCTCCTTTAAATTCAAACTATATTTAAATGGTAATATATTATTAGGTTGACTATATTAAATAGTTATAATATTTCCTTCTAAAAATGTCCCTAAATCATTTGTCTTTAAATTAGTAAAATCAATGATTATTTTATTGATCTCACCATTCAATTCATAAGTTATTAGTTCAATACTTGTTTCATCTTCACTTTCAACATCATAATAAAATCCAAGAATCTTTTTATTAGTAATCAAATATTTATGACCGATAAGATCATTATTGACATTCTCTATTTTTTCTTCTAAAGTACCAAGCTGAATTAAATTATAAAGTTGTTGAGGCATAAATAGTAACAGATCAAAAGGTAGTACATCATCTACTTTAGAATCGATTCCTTCTTCCTTCAATAAATATAAAGTGCCATCTTCGATATAATAACTTTTTTCATGATATTCAATTATCATTCGGTCTTTATATTGTTTACCAGTTAATTCTTCTGTTATTTGACCATTCATTTTGAAACTGAATTTATAATTATCCCTTTGACTATAATTACTAAGGGCTGATTTGATTTGATTATGGTTATCTTTAGATGGAGATGGTTGATTAGAACTATTAATATAGGCAACTGCAAAGACAAAGAAAATTACCCATAAACCTAATTTCATTAAAGCTTTATAACGAGGAATTCCCCATAATTCTTTAACTTTTTTAATAAACTTTGTCATTTAATCACCTAATCCAATACTTTACCAATAAATTTACTTTTATCTTGAATTCCATTTAGAAATTCAACAGCTGACATTTTTTGTTTACCTTCTATTTGGACTTCAGTAATAACAACTTCTCCATTGTTTACTTTGACACCAAAACCATCAGGATATATATTGGTAATTTGCCCATTAAATAAATTAGAGAAAATATTATCAGTATAGTAACATTTCCAAACTTTCATGACTTTTCCCTCAAATAAACAATAAGCACCAGGCCATGAATTAAGACCTCTAACTTGATTATAGATTTGTCGTTTTGTCTTTTGGAAATCTAGTTTTTCATCTTCCCTTTTTAATGTTAAAGCAAGTGTTACCTCACTTGAATCTTGTTTAATTCTTTGATTAGTACCGTTTAAAATGCTTGGTATTGTTTCTAATAAAAGATCCCTACCTAGCACAGCTAATTTGTCATGTAAGGTAGACGCAGTATCATCATCCATAATTTCTATTTCTTTTTGACTAATGATATCTCCCGCATCCATTTCTCTGTTCATGTACATAATAGTTACACCTGTTTTACGATAGCCATTAATAATAGCTTTATGAATTGGCGCTCCTCCTCTTAATTTAGGAAGCAAAGAGGCATGAACATTAATACATCCATATTTCGGATAATCTAATATTTCTTGAGGAATAAATTGTCCATATGCACACGTGATAATAAGATCTGGTTGAAGGGCTAAAACCTCTTCATAATCATTTTTAATATCTTCTGGTTGTAGGACTAAAATCGTGTTTTCTAATCCAACCTTCTTAACGGGCGAAGGAATTATTTGACCATCGCGATCTCTTTTCTTATCAGGTTGAGTGACAATGGCTCTAATTTTATATTCCTTTAATAATCCTCTTAAAACAACTTCACTAAATGATGGGGTCCCCATATATAATATCTTTATTTTCTTATTAACGTTTATGTTTTCTAAATTCATATCATCACCTATTTATATTATATCACGGATATTTTTAAACATAAAGAACTTAAAGATTAAATTATAGAAAAAAACGATAATTATTTGCAAGAATAACCATCTGTTTCTAATTTTTCTTTTACTTCTTTATAAGATATATTTAAATCTTTTAATTCAATTAATTCTTTTAATTCTTTTTCCGTTACTAAAGAGCGGTCTATTTCCACTTTAATTAATAAATTATTCGTTGTACGATTAGATGTTATTTTGATTCCTTTTTCATTTTTATACTTTGCTTCTAGTTTTTCTAAACTTTCAATTTCTTCATCTAAATCATAAATAGAAGTAACTTCTAATTCTTGGGTTATAACATCAATTTTGTCATTTTTAAATGTATATGTTTGATTAAAATTATAGGTGTGTTTTTGCTCTTCTGATTTATAACATGATAATTTAGTATTACTACATCCACTAAGTAATAACACCATCCCTAACATTAAAAAAATACTTCTTTTTTTCATAACATCACCTTCTATATAAAAATACCATATATTTCATGAAAAAACAATAATTGTTTTTATTATACTATATAGACCTTTTAATCATACTTTATAATAATACCATCACCTAAGCCAACTACCTGCCGCAATATATCCATC
>JAQUFI010000070.1 GCA_028684735.1 Bacilli bacterium
TTTTCGATTTCCAATGAAGTTTCCTTAGCTTTTGCTTCATTGATATTAATCTTAAGATCATCAAAATTAAAACCAATACATTTAAAATCCTCTATCATACTATTAGTAATACTTTTTAATTTCATTTTTTCAGCTGAATTACTAACCTCAATATTTAAAACATTATCTTTTACTTCAATATGGTTATCAATAAACATATGAATCAATGGAGATACAATACTATATTTTTCAATTAAGTAATTATAATAATCTCTAAGTTTATCTTGTGCAATATTTAAAACATTAAAAATAGGTTTTACCAACTCAAATTGTTTAAAACCTTCATTTAATAAATCACAAAACTTATGATATATATTAACTGGTAATAATTGTTCAATTGTCATATAAAAATAATAATTAGTTTTCTTTTTATTGCCAACTATTTTTTCAAGTTTGGCATTTTCAAAGTAACTATAATCATTATCTTCAAAATTTATTTTTTCTAATAATATTTTTAATTTATCTTGCATACTACCACCTATAGTTATTGTATCAAAAATATGATTATTATTAAATGATAAAAACAAAAAACTACATTATTTGTAGTTTTTTTTATGATTAATCAAGATAAAAGCAAATCGTGTTCGCTCTTGAAGATCTTGTTCAATTGTTATTTCAGCTCCATCAAAATATTTTTTTGCTAATAACTTAACTTGTTTGCCTTGATTTTCACCAATTTCTAAAGCAATCATACCTTCATCTTTTAAATATTTAGGTGCTTCTTTAATGATTTGTTCAATCACTTCCAAACCATCATTAGATGCATATAAAGCTATCTTAGGTTCATTATTTTTAACTATGGTTTGGACATCATCACTTTCACTCAAATATGGTGGATTACTTATAATAATATCGTATTTTTGGTTTAAGGATTGGTATAAATCTCCTAATAGATAATCTATTTTCACCCCATTATCCCTTGCATTGATTTTAGCTATTTCTAAGGCTGGAGAAGATATATCGACAGCTGTAATATTACTATGAGGATATATTTTTTTTAAGGTAATACCAATACACCCACTACCAGTTCCTAAGTCAACAATATTAAGAGGGCAATTAAAATATTTATCGATATATTTAATTGTTTTCTCAATTAATTCCTCAGTTTCGAAACGAGGGATTAAAACATCGGGAGTGACTTTAATAATATTTCCATAGAAGTTAACATTTCCAATAATATATTGAATAGGAAGACCCTGAATCAATTTATTAATTCCTTCTTGGTAAGTATCTTTATCAATATATTTATATAAATAATTAGCTAAATCAATGGCTTCTTTCTCAGGCATATGATTACATAACTGCTTAACCCCTTCATCAATTAATCTATTATCCATTTTTTAATTTACGAGCTTGTTCTTCTGCTATTAAGGCATCAATGATTTCATCCAAGTCACCTTCCATAACGCGATCTAATTGTTTTAAAGTAAAACCAATTCGGTGATCAGTAATTCTATTTTGAGGATAATTATATGTCCTTATCTTTTCACTACGATCCCCTGTACCAATTTTATCTTTTCTTTCAATACCTAGTTCAGCTTCCTTCTTTTGTATTTCTGATTCATAAATACGAGTCCTAATCATCTGCATAGCTTTTTCTTTATTTTGAATTTGACTTCTCTCATTTTGACAAGTCACAACAATTCCTGTTGGGATATGAGTAATCCGAACAGCACTATCCGTTGTATTAACACTTTGACCACCACAACCACCACTACGATAAACATCAATTCGCAAATCATTAGGTTTAATTTCAATATCAAATTCTTCAGCCTCTGGCATTACTAAAACGGTTGCGGTTGAAGTATGAACACGTCCTTGTGTTTCTGTTTCAGGAACCCTTTGAACACGATGGGCACCACTTTCATACTTTAATTTAGAATAAACGCTATTTCCTTTAATCATAAATTCAACTTGGGAAAAACCACCAGAAGTTCCCTCTTCCTCATTTAACATTTCAATTTTCCAACCTTGTTTTTCAGCATATTTAGTATATAGTCGGTATAAGTCACCAGCAAAAATATTAGCTTCATCTCCACCAGCAGCTCCTCTGATTTCCACGATAACATTTTTACCATCATTAGGATCCTTAGGCAATAACAATCTTTCAATTTCTTCTTCCATGTGTTCTAATTTAGTATTTAATAAAACTAGTTCTTCTTTAGCTATTTCACCTAATTCAAGGTCACCCACCATTTCTTTGGTATCATCAATACTTTTAAGTAATTTTTTATATTCTTGGTAAATATTGTAAGCATCACGAAGAGAAGCTTGCTCTTTGTTAAATTGTAAAGTCTGTTTAATATCAGATATTACTTCTGGTTTCATTAACTCATCGGTGAGTTCATTATATCTATTTTCTATAATTGTTAATCTTTCTAACATCTTATCCCCTCTAATCAATAAAAATTATACTATAAACAAGTGAATTAAGCAATCTTTTTAAAATAAAGATTAAAAGAAGAAAGTCTTAACTTTCTTCTAATTCACTATCAGCAACGATTGATAAATCCTCAAAATCATCTTCTTCTTCATCTAGATCATCTTCAATCATACTATCGATATCATCTTCATTATCAATATCTAGTTCTTGTTCGTCTTCTTCCTCATCTTCTTCACTGATGATATCTTCAATTTCTTCTTCATCCTCAATATCTAAAGGAACAATATGGTTATCTTTTAAATCCCATTCTGAAGATTCTAATAAAACAAATCGTTTATCGGTCATTAATGTTGTATAATAATCACCTATCTTGGCTGTGTACTCCTCTTTTGAATAACCTAATAAATCACATATCAATTGAAATATACTTGGTGTATTCATTGGTTTTTTATTTTCCCTTAAAATACATTCAGTTAAATCAGTATAAGATAATAAGTTTAACTCTTCTTTACTCATATCTTTCAAGCTCATATATTTCCTCCTACATTTGTTCTAAGACATCTATTCCTAATGTGTTCATCCCTTCTTTAATAACAATCGAAGTGGCTTCACATATTAGTAACTTAAATTGAGAATTATTTTCTTCTCCATCAACAATCTTTTCGTTAGCATACAATTTATTGAAATCTTGAGCTACATCAATTAAGTATTTTGCTAATTCTGATGGATCAAAATTAATTTTAGTTTTATAGATTATATCAGAAAATTCATATAATTTAAATATTATATTCCACATATATTCATTTACTACTAAATTATCATAGTTTATATTGATATTTTTTTTGTGATCTAGTAATGAATTAATACGAGCATAGGTATATTGAATATATGGTCCAGTATTTCCTTCAAATTTTAAAATATCTTCTAAGTTAAATTCAATATCATTAGTACGATAATTTTTTAAATCATTGAAGATAACAGCACCAACACCAATTTTACGGCTTATTTCATCTTTATTATCTAAATTAGGACTTTTTTCTTCAATATAATTTTTGGCTAAATCAATGGCTTCGACTAAGACATCATGCAGTTTAACAGTTTTGCCTTGACGGGTAGACATCTTTTTCCCATCTTGAAGCATCATTCCAAAACTGATATGATGGATATTTTTTCCCCATTCATAACCCATTTTATCTAAAACCATTTTTAATTGTTGAAAGTGTAGAATTTGTTCATTACCAACAACATATAATGATTCATCAAAATTAAATCTTTGTTTACGATCAATAGCTGCAGCAATATCTCGAGTAAGATATAGCGTTCCTCCATCACTTCTTTTAATTAAAGCAGGATTCATATTATCGCCTAATCTTACAATTTGAGCACCATCATCAAACTCTAATAAGTTTTTGGTTTCTAATTCTTCAACAACTGCACCCATCTTATCTTTATAATGAGATTCACCATCATATGAATCAAATTTAGAGATTCCTAATAATTCATATGTTTTTTGAAACTCTTTAAGTGAATAATCTTTAAATCTTTCCCATAGGGCTGTTACTTCTAGTTCACCATCTTCTAATTGTTTAAAAATTCTTCTAGCTTCCTCATCTAATTCTGGATTTTCACTTGATTCTTCATGAAATTTAACATATATTCTTTTTAATTCATCTAATGGTTTATCATTTAAAGCTTTTTCATCACCCCAATGATTATAAGCATAAATCAATTTACCAAATTGCGTACCATAATCTCCTAAGTAATTAATCGAATATACTTTATAGCCATTCTTAAGACATACATTTTTTAAAGCATTACCAATAACAGTACTTCTTAAATGACCAATTCCAAATGGTTTAGCAATATTTGGTGAAGAATATTCTACTGCCACCACTTTGCCCTCACCAAATGAATTATTACCATAATTTTCTTGTTGTTCAACAATCGTTTCTAGTATCATTTTAGACAACTTTTTCTTATCTACAAAAATATTTAAATAGCCATTAATAGCATCGGTTTGATAACCTTTTAAATTTTCCTTAATCATTAATGCAATATCGTTAGGACTCTTATGCATTTTTTTAGCAAAGGTAAAACATGGTAAGGCATAATCAGCCATCTTTCGATCTTTTGGTTTCTCAATAATTATTTCTTCCATCTCAATATATTCTTTTAATATATCATATATATCATTTTTTATTTGTTCTTTAATATTCATTATATCTCCTCAAATTCTAACTCAAATATGAATAATCCTAATTCTTCATCATTGATAGTTAATTCATATTCAGTATATATTTTATGATCAGTTATCTCAATAATATTTGTTTTTATAAATAAACTTAAATTTCCTATTTCATTTATAAAATATGCACCTTCTGTCATTTTGGTTGCATCTAAATTTAATGTTAATGTTGAATCTTCTTTTTGCCTGATTATTTTCAAACAATCAGTTATCTCGATTGTAACATCAGTTTCTTCTTCTTTATATATTAACTTATTCCGCTTTTTTATTCCTGTTAAGTAATATTCAATCACTTTATTTTCCTCAGGAGTTTGTAGTAAACTCTTAATTTTTATTTGACTCATTTTAATCACCACATTTAACTGATTGTAATTATAGCATAAGTTTATTAAAAAAGCACTTATATTTTTATTTTTTTTTACAATAATAATATTAGGATGGGTGATACAATGAAATTATTTAAAAAACTAGTTAAATTTGGCTTAGTATCACTCCTTTTTGGTTTTTTAATTTACAACTCCCTTTACTTATATGCGAAGGTAACAACTAAATTATCAATCAATTCAGCTAATGGTTATTATTTATATGATAAAGAGGGAGAATTATTCTCAGGAAATAGTAATGATGGCTGGATTAAGTTAAAAGATATATCCCCATATTTAATCAACGCGACAATTTCAATTGAAGATAAAAACTTTTTTAATCATGACGGATTTGACTATTTAAGAATTATGAAAGCAATGTATATCAATCTAGTAAATAAAAAAAAGCTTCAAGGAGCATCGACAATCACTCAGCAGTATGCGAAAAACCTTTTTTTAGATTTCGGAAAAACATGGGAACGAAAAATCAATGAAGCTTGGTTAACAATTCGACTAGAAAGCCATTACCAAAAAGATGAAATCTTAGAAGGTTATCTAAATACAATTAATTATGGAGGTATTTTTGGAATTGAAAATGCCTCCAAATATTATTTTGGTAAAAGTGCCAGTGATTTGTCTTTGGCAGAAGCAACAATTCTAGCTGGTATTCCTAAATCACCTAGTTATTATTCGCCTTTAGTTGATCAAACTGCCGCTAAAAAAAGACAACAACTAATCTTAAATAGTATGGTTAAAAATAAATTTATTACTGAGAAACAGAAAGAAGAAGCCTCAAAAAAAGAGTTAACTTATATTGGTAAGTCACAAAAAGCTAATCTTTCAACTCTGATGTATTA
>JAQUFI010000008.1 GCA_028684735.1 Bacilli bacterium
AATCATAAACAATCGTAGTTAATAAAAAATACTATCTAAAATAATAATTAGATGGTATTTTTTTATATAATATTAATATTATATATTGGTGATATATTTGTTTACAAAAACAGAGGCGATTAATATCGCAAAAGAATTGAAAATAAATTTTGATAAGTTTTCATTGGAAGATTTTTTAGTAGGACTTAATATTGAATTAGAACATGGTACAATTAGTCCATCTACGAATGTTACTAATGATAACCCAATCATGACAGCTAAAATTGCTTTAGCCCATCTAAATGAATATAGTGATTATTATAATCATAACTATGGTCTTCCTGCTATGGAAAGAGCCCTAAAAAAGAAACAATAAAAAAAACCTTAAAGGTTTTTTTATTGAGCTTTTTTAAATTTAATTCTTTTATAGAATTCCATTATGATTAAAATAGGCAACCCTAATAAAGCAATATAAAAGACATCTTGAATTGGGATTGTTTTTGTTTTTAAAAGGCTACTTAAGAAACTATTTTCAACAAATACAATTTGAAGAATTAAAGTTACAATAATTGACCCAATAATTAATGGGTTATTTTTTATTGGCATCTTGAAAATAGATTTTGTTTCACTACGGCAACTAAGGACATGAAAATTTTGAATAAAGACCATAAGTAGTAAAATATAACTTCTGGCTAACGTTATTTCCATTCCTAAATAATTGATTAAGTACATCCAAAAGCCAAAGACAATAAGACCAATTGAAGTACCTGCAAGAATCACTTCTTCTTTTAATAAGTGATTAAAGATTTTTTCATTTGGTTTTCTTGGAGGTTGATCCATAATCCCTTCTTCTTTATTTTCAAAAGCTAAAGCAGCATCTTGGATACCATCAGTTACTAAATTTAACCATAATAAGTGAATTGCTAGTAATGGTATTTCCATTCCAAAGAGAATTGCTAAAAGACAAAATAAGACTTCTCCTAAACCACATGATAATAACATATAACAAACTTTTCTAACATTATTATAAGCATTTCTTCCTTCTTCAATACCCGTTACAATCGATAAATAATTGTCATCAGTAATAATCATCGTTCCTATTTCTTTAGCAACATCAGTACCACTACCCATTGCTATACCAATATTAGCCGCTCTTAAGGCTGGGGCATCATTAACTCCATCACCTGTAACAGCAACAAATTCACCTTGCCTTTTATATGATTCTACTATTTCTAATTTTTGAATTGGTGAAACTCTTGTAAAAACAATCTTTTTAGATATATATTCATCGAATTCCTTTTTACCTTTATTTAACATCTCATCAATTTCTTCACCAGTAGCCACTTCGCTATAATTATTTGTCATTTTTAATTGTTTAGCTATCGCAAAAGCAGTTAATGGATGATCTCCTGTAATCATAACTGTTTTAATACCAGAATCTCGACATCTTTTAATAGCTGGTATTGTTTCAGTTCGAATAGGATCAATAAATCCTACCATCCCTATAAACGTTAATTCTGGTAGATCTTGATTATTATATAAATCATCTTGAATAAGATCCTTTTTTATTCCTTTAGCAATTGCTATTACTCGATAACCTTCTTTTGCTAAATCCTCATTTTGTTGTAAAAGAAGTTTTTTATCGATTGGTTTGATTTCATTATTGACTTTCATCGTTTTACAAAAACCCAAGGTTTTTTCTAATGAACCTTTAACGGTAGAATATAGTTGGTCATCTTCTTCATAAAAGACAGCTGAATACTTTTGTTCTGACTCATAAGGAATTGAACCAACGATTTTATTTTTGGTTGAATCAATAATATCGAGTTTATAACCTAAAGCTAAGAAGGCAACATCAATTGAATCTCCAAAATGACGCCACTTATTATGTTCTAAAGTTAATGACCCTTCATTATTCAATACAGCTAACTTAGAAATTTCTTTAACTGGTGATAAATCTTTATCTTTTTTATCAGCCGGAACCACTTTTCCTTCACCACTATAACCAATTCCACTAATATTATATTTTTTATTATCTGGCAAGAGGACAACCTTAGCTGTTTGTTGATTGACAGTTAAAGTTCCAGTTTTATCACTAGCAATAACAGTACAACTACCTAAACTTTCAACATAATTTATTTTTTTTACTAAGACATTCTTTTTAGCCATTCGACTAGAAGCAATTGATAAAGCTAAAGTTACAGCCATTAATAAACCTTCTGGAATAGCAGATACAGATAATGCTACCACTAAAAAGAAAATATCCTTAGTAGCATAACCTTTATAATACAAAATAATAGTTGTAATAAGTCCAATAATGGCAAATAATTTACCAATTTGATGCGTAAACTTTTCCATTCTAATAATTAATGGTGGTTTAGTAGTATCAGATGAAAGAACTTTATCAGCAATTTGACCAAATTCAGTATTAACTCCAACTGCCACGACAACCCCAATAGCTCTTCCCCTAATAACTGATGTCCCAGCATAAACCATATTGTCACGATCAGCAATACCGACATTTTCTTTAATTGTATTACTGAATTTATTAGCCCCCATTGATTCTCCTGTTAATGAGGATTCATCAACTGAGAGATTATGAGTACTCATCAATCTCATATCTGCTGATATTTTATCTCCTGAATCTAAATGAACAATATCACCAATAACTAAGTTTTCAGAATTAATTGTTTTCTCTTTATTATTTCTAATCACATTAGCATTGACTCTAATCATATTACGCAGACTTTCAGCACTCTTTTCAGCCTTCCATTCTTGAGTTGTACCAAAAATAGCATCCATGATAATAACAACAAAGATAAAAATAGCATCCAGTGTTTCACCAATGGAAAACGATAAGATAATAGCAATAATCAAAATAATAACAATCGGATTAATAAATTGACGAAAGAAAATGGTAAAAATACCATCTCTTTTTGCTTTTGGTAAAATGTTTTTACCATTTTCTTTTAATCTCGATTTGGCTTCTTGTTCACTTAATCCATGCATTGAAGTGTATAAAGTATTTAAAACATATTCTTTACTTTGACTATGCCATGATTCATTTTTCATTTTTAATCATCCTTTTCAAATAGTTTGTTTATATTTTTTGATGGTAACATAATTTTCATGTTTCTAAAAATTCTTATTTGAAAGTTAGTTGTGTTATCAGGTAAAGCTTCACCATCTACACACCACACTTTCTTCGGTGGTTCAGCAAAAATAATATCTAGTTTATCCGTCTTATGAAAATAAAAACCCGGAACTTTCGTAATATCACTTGTTTTTAAATAATATAAACTTTTGATAATATCACTTTTAGTTGTCAAATTACAAAATAAAACTTCAAATTGATTATCATCTAACTTAACATCTTTATAAAAATTATTGATACCAGCAATCCGATTAGCATTTGAAATAAGCATAAAAGAATATAACCCACGATATGTTTCCCCATTACAAGTATAAGTTAAATCATACAAACTAGTTTTATGTTTAAAACTTTTAGCGCCCTCTAGTAAGTAAGCAACATAACCTATTTTCTTTTTTAAATCTCTTGGTGTTTCATAAGGAATATTCATAAACTTACCAAAACCAGCGACATAAACGAAGGGATGATTATTAATTAAACAAATATCAATTCCTCTAACTACACCATTTAATAAAGCTTTTAAATTAGCAATAACATTCTTACCATAACCAAACATCGCACCAATATCATTAGTCGTTCCAACTGGTATATGAGATAATAATAATTTTTTTTCACGTTCAAAGTTACCTGTTACCGTTTCATTAAAAGTTCCATCACCACCAACTGAAATCACTAAATCAGCATCGTCAATATTAATCATTATTTCTTTAGCATGCCCTTTACGTTCCGTAAAAATGATAGTTGGATCATAATCATTTTTTGACAAAATATTTTCAAATTCATTCATAAAATTATGATTTGTGGGTTTACCACTATTAGGATTGTATATAACTATACACTTTTTCACGATTACCCCTCCTTAGAATGATACTTATTTTAATTATACTATAAATTACTAAATTAACCAATAAAAAATTATATGATTAACTCATATAATTTTAATTTTACTCAGTTCTTAAGGCCTCTACTGGATCCTTTTTCGATGCCATTAGAGCTGGTATATATCCTCCAATTAAGGTTAAAGTTAAACTTATAAGGATTAATACTAAAGCATGAAGTGGGTTTAAGACAGCAACATTAGGTAAATCAGTAAGTTTTTCAATTAAATCATTAGCTGGAAAGATAAGTAATCTAGCAATGATTATACCTAATATTCCTGAAGTAAGTCCAACAATGAATGTTTCTGCATTAAATACTCTAGCAATATCTTTTTTCCTAGCTCCAAGTGATCTAAGTATTCCAATTTCTTTGGTTCTTTCTAAAACCGATATATAGGTAATAATCCCAATCATAATTGATGACACGATTAGTGCGATTGATGAAAAAGCAATTAAGACAATCGTAATCGCATCCATAATATTACCTGATAATGAAGAGAAGGTTGCTGATAAATCGGTATAAATTATTTTATCTTCATCAGGTAAATCTTTATTATATTCATCTAAATATTCGATTATTTGTTCTTTATCACTAAAATCATCAGGATAAAGATTTATCATAAAGGGAATATCATTACCACCTAAGGAACTTAAAATCCGATTTTTTTCCATTACCCCATCTTCTTTAGTTAAATCAAATTTCTCCCCAGTTAATACATTATAATCAGATTCAATTTGTTTTTTCACTACTTTTGATTTTATTGAATTGTTAATTATAAATTCAATTAATTCTTCTTGATAACCAATTCCTTCTGATAATACAGCGAATTTAAGATCTTCTTTAAGACGAATGATACCACTAACTTTTAAAGTAATATTGTCATCACGATCATAAGCCTTGTTTAAGTCACTATTAATAGTGAAGTAATTATTTATCGGAAGATAATAATTATCATTCGTTATTAATTTAATTTCACTACCAATAATATCTTTAAAATCAATGATTTTAGCTTCATTATCAAGTCCTAAAGCTTCAACCACAACACTATTTAGTTTATTAGCCGTATTGACTATTAAAACAATATCTTCTTTATTTTTAGGATATTCACCATATAATAAATCATAATTTTTTTCTATATAACTTGCTTTTGTTTGATCAACTGGCTTTGGAATTGATTGAAAGGCAGCCATCCTCGAGTTAATTGGTTTAATAACGTTATTATCTTTTCGAAATAAATTTAATGGCATCATACTGGTATATGAAACTCCCGTTAATAAAGACACATCCATATCTTTTATATAGTTGATATATTCATGATTGATTTTATTATTATGAATAGCTGTTTCTTGAATTGATTCATATGGATAAATAACTTGAACATCAGGAAACTTATCATTACCCCCGACACCCATTGATTCATTACGAATTTTCCTTATTTCTTCCATATCTAACTCCATACTATTTTGGCTAATTATCATAGGAAATGAGGAGATTGTTTCTGATTCAAATTTATTGATTTGTTGATCAAAACCATTTGATAAGGATAAGATTAAGGCAATCCCAATGATTCCGATACTAGAAGCAAAAGCAGTTAATAAAGTTCGTCCTTTTTTAGTAACAATATTATTAAAAGATAATTTTAAAGCTGCTAAGAAATTCATCGATGTTTTTCTAATCATATATTCTTCTTGTTCATCAGTTTCTGTAATAGGATTAGAATCAGTTAATAATTCACCATCTTGTAATTTAAAAATTCTATTGGCATATTCATGAGCTAATTTTGAATTATGAGTTACCATAATAACTAATTTATCTTTAGCTATTTCCTTAATTAAATCCATAATTTGAATACTAGTCGTTGAATCTAAAGCTCCTGTTGGTTCATCAGCTAAAATAATATCAGGATCATTAGCAATTGCTCTAGCAATCGCCACTCTTTGCATTTGGCCACCAGATAATTGATTTGGTTTTTTATGCATATGGTCTTTTAGACCAACCTTTTTCAAGACTTCCTTAGCTTTTTTTCTTCTTTTAGAAGCTGATATACCACTTAAAGTCATACCCATTTCAACATTATCTAATACTGAAATATGACTAATTAAATTATAACTTTGAAACACAAAACCAATACAATTATTACGATAAGCATCCCAATCTTCATTTTTAAACTTTTTAGTTGATTTTCCATTTATAATTAAATCACCATTATCATAACGATCTAATCCACCAACAATATTAAGTAAGGTGGTTTTACCAGAACCACTAGGTCCTAAAACAGCTATAAACTCATTTTTTCGAAACTTTAAGGTGAGATTTTTTAAAGCATGTTGCGTAAAACTACCGGTTGTATAACTTTTATTTATTTTTATTAATTCTAGCATGTTACCTCCTTTAATATTTTAAAATACTAATTTAAGTTTATACACTTTATCCATTATTATGTCTAGAAAAGAAAAGAATTATTTCTAATCGTTCATTCTAAGTATTAAAATGCCTAAACATATTAACAGGACTAATGTTCCTGCCATCGTTATATATAATATACCACTATAATCTTTATTTTCTTTTTCAGGATTAGATGCTTCTGGTTTTTCTTCTTTAATCGGAACTTTAACTTCTCCTTTATCAAGTTTATTAACTACCAATTGATATTCAGAACTAATTCCATTTTCTGATGTCACTTTAAGAGTAATAATATTTTTCCCTGTTTTTAAGTTTTCATTACCAGCAATATTGATTGTTGCTTTATCAGATGAGGGAATAGCTTCAATCTCTAATTTTTGAACATCACTACCAACTGTAACTTCATACTCTCTTATCGTTGCTTTAAATTTAGGGTTAAGTTCAACATTACCAATTATTAATGACTCTAAAGTTGTATCAATAGAACGCTGATCAGTTTTCATAACTTTTAAGACATATGTTTTAACTGTTTTATCTTCAGCTGTAACTACAATATTAAAGGTATTTGTTCCATAGTTTAATGTTTTAACACCAGTACCACTAACGGTTGCTTTAGAATCAGTTTTGGTAGCATTAATTGTGATACTATTAATATCATCTAAAACATTAACAGTATAACTAAGAATATTTTTATTAAAATAAGGGACTAAAGAACCACTACTAACTGAGATACTATTTAAAGTCGCAACACTTGATAGCAATCTTTGAATAACAATATTTTTTGTTTCAACTACATCAATACAGTATCATCAGTTTTGGTTAAAGTTGAATTATTAAAACTAATAGACATATTGGTACCTACTTCAATATCTGTAGGAATCGTATAAACACAAGTAAGCAAGGTAGTATTAGATTTTATTGAAAACGTTTCATTGATGGTTGGTGCTTCTAATGGATTATTAACACGATTAACACATGATTTAAAAACCAAGCGGCTATCTATGTTTAAATCAATTTTATAACTACTAATACTATTTAATTCTGTAACATTAGTTGTATTAACTTTAATAGTTAGATTACTACCTGGTTGGTTAGTACCTGTAATCGACATTGTAGCACTTAATTCCTCTGCCTTAATATGATCAACCAATCCAAATAACATTACAAATAATAAAATAAATAATTTAATTTTTTTCATATCTTCACTCCAATATTATTATATCACTTTTTACTTAACTGATGGTTCTAATAAAGATAATGATACTTTGTTTTTTTCTAAGTGAATATCTTCAACATAACAATCGACAATATCACCGACATTAACTACTTCCATTGGATGCTTTATATAGTGATTAGCAAGTTTTGAAATATGAGCTAGTCCATCATTTTTTAAACCAATATCAATGAAGACACCAAAATCAACTACATTTCTAACGGTTCCTTGTAATTTCATTCCTACTTGGAGATCTTCTAAATGAAGGATATCTTTTCGAAGTAATGGCTTAACCATTTCATCTCGTGGATCACGATTTGGCTTCATTAATGATTTGACAATATCTTCTAAAGTATAGATATCTGTTTTTAATATTTCTGCATATTTTTTATATTCAAAGTTATTAAAAGTATCGATTAATTTTGGGCTACCAATATCATCAATCCCTAAATTTAATTCTTTTAATAAATTAATCGTAATATCATAACTTTCAGGGTGAATACCGGTAACATCTAAAATATTATTACCATCTATAACTCTTAAAAAACCAATTGCTTGTTCATAAGTATTATCACTTAATAGTTTGGCTTTTTTAATCTCTTCACGTGATAAAATTTTACCTTTACGATCACGATATTCTAAGATCTTATCGATATTCTTTTTAGTTATACCTGAGACATACTTTAATAATGAAGCACTAGCTGTATTAATATTTACACCTACTGAGTTAACGGCTTTAGTGACGACAAAATCTAATGATTCTGATAATTTTTTATTAGCGACATCATGTTGATATAACCCAACCCCAATACTTTCAGGATCAATCTTAACTAATTCACTTAATGGATCTTGTAGTCTTCTTCCGATACTAATTGCACTTCGCTCTTCAACATGTAAATCAGGAAATTCACTAATGGCTAATTTAGATGCTGAATAAACACTAGCACCAGCTTCATTGACAATTATATATTCAACCTTTCGTGGTGATTCCTTTATTATTTGAGCAATAAAATCTTCACTTTCTCTAGAAGCTGTTCCATTACCAATCGCAATAATATCGACATTATGTTTATCAATCAATTCTAAAACAACCTTTTTACTTTGTTCATATTCATTTCTAGGTTCGTGAGGATAAATAACTTTAATATCTATTTTCTTACCAGTGATATCAAGGACTGCTAATTTACATCCCGTTCGATAAGCTGGATCAAAACCTAAAACAATTTTATCTTTCATTGGTGGTTGAAGTAATAACTTCTCTAAATTTTTACCAAAATTATCAATTGCTACCAGATCAGCTTCATCAGTTAGATTACTTCTTATTTCTCGTTCAATACTAGGAGCAATCAATCTCTTATAACTATCTTGAATCGCTTCTTTTACTAAATCATTGACGAATGATTGTTGGGTTCCTATAACTTTATTATTTAAATAATCCAATATTTTATCTTTATCTATTTCAATATTAACTGTAATTACTTTTTCCTTTTCAGCACGATTGAGTGCCAATACACGATGAGGTTTAATTTGCTTTACATTCTCTTTATAGTCATAATACATTTCATAAGTTTTATTATCATCAATTGCATCTTTTTTCTTTTGACAAGTGATTACACCATATAAATAAGTATTAACTCTAATCCATTTACGATATAAAGCATTATCACTTACCATTTCACTAATAATATGACGAGAGCCTTCCAATGCTTCATCAATACTTTTTACTTGTTCATTTAAATAAGGTTTAGCTAATTCATTTAATGAACCACTAGTTGGGAAAGTTAAAATAAGTTTAGCTAATGGCTCTAAACCTTTTTTAATAGCTTCAGTAGCTTTTGTCTTTTTCTTTTCTTTAAATGGTCGATATAAGTCTTCAACTTCGACTAATTTTTCAGCCTTTAAAATTTGTTCCCTTAATTCATCAGTCATCAAATCTTTTTCTTCGATAAGACGGATGACATCTTCTTTTCGTTTGGTTAAATTAACTTGGTAAAGATAAAACTCATTTATACTTCTTATTTGTTCTTCATCTAAAGCACCTGTAGCTTCTTTACGGTACCTAGCAATAAAAGGAATCGTATTGCCATCTTCTAATAATTTTAAGGTTGATTCAATTTGTGATTCCTTGATTTTTAAATTTAAACTAATTTCTTTTATAATGTCTTTGTTCATAATTACCTCTTTTCTTATCTATTATATCAAATTTTTACTACTTTTGTTCACGTTTAGATGAATGAAGACTAGCTTTTTTAATAACTGATGAACCATACTTAAAATTGAGTTCATCGACAACTGATTCTAAGCCACTTTCGAGTTCTTTATGTTCTACACTTTCAAACAATGATATTTGATGATTGACTTCATTTACTAAATTATCTAATCGAACCCCAACTAATCTAATAGGTTCGTTATCCCATGTTTCATCAAATAACTTTTTAGCCGTTTCATATATTTCCTTTGTATTATTTGTTGCATTGATTAATTTGGTTTGATGAGAATAACTATGAAAGTGCTTATCCTTTAAAATAATAGCGATTACATAAGCATATCTTTTTTGTTTTCTTAAACTCGTAGCTAAATTATCAACTAACGACTCAATAACGTGATAAACTTCTTTTTTACTAGTTAGATTATAAGCAATGGTCGTGGAATTACTAATTCCTTTTGATAATCCACTATCACTTATAACTTCACTATTATCGATACCTTTAGCTAGTTCAATTATTTTAATAGCTTGGTTTTTAAAATATTTAGATAATTGATTAGGATTACAATTACTTAAATCACCAATTGTATTAATACCTAATTTGATTAATTTTTCACTACTCTTTCTTCCAATTCCAATTAAATGATTTATTGGTAAAGGGTGCATTTTTTCTTTTATTTCATGGTTATATAGAGTGTGCACTTTATCAGGTTTAGAAAAATCAGTTGCTACTTTAGCACATAATTTATTATTACCTATTCCAACATTAACTGTAAAACCTAAAGTATTTTTTATTTCATCTTTTATCTTATGAGCAAATGAGATCTCATTACCATATAGTTTTTTTACTTTGGTATAATCGATAAAACATTCATCAATACTATATACTTCAATATCTGGTGAATATTTACTTAATAGTTTAAACATCTTATTGGACATATCGTTGTATAGTTCATGATTAGGAGGATAGATATTTAAACTAGGGCATTTTTTTCGAGCACTAAATAAAGGTTCCCCCGTAATAATACCAACCTTTTTAGCAGGATTACTTTTAGCTAGCACAATCCCGTGTCGTTTCGATTCATCACCGCCAATAACTGCATAACTATTACGGATATCATACTTACCACCTTTATTTAACAAATCAACAGCTGTCCACGATAAAAAAGCACTATTAACATCTATATGCATAATTACTCGTTCCATGCTATCACCACTATAATTATAACACAAACATTTGTTTTGATAAAGAAAAAAGATAGTTTTAGCTATCTTCGGTTAATCTAAATTATCTCGGTATTTACGAGGTATGATTTCATTATAATCAGTATAATTTATACTTAATTCTAAAGGTTCTGGATTATCTTTTAAGACTTCATTTAAAGCATAAGTCATTTTATGGATATACCCTTCACTATCAATCCAAATCATACCTGGGACATCATTTTCTAAAACCTCATCCTTTAGAATTGTATCTTTTAGAATTGGATATAAAGTTTTCTTATTAACAATCACTTTATAAACAGAATATGTTTTACCACTTATTTCTTTATCTGCTTCTTTTGTTAGTTCCTTAATGTTTTTAAAAATATCAATATAAATATCTGTACCTGTATACTTAAAACCTTTTTTTAAAGTTCTTACTTCCTTACCATCTCGAGAAGTAACATCATAGGCTTTATCTTTTTCAATTAAAAGATAATCTTCACTATTGGTTAAACGATGAGGTTGACGAATGATAACTTGTTCGTGTTTATAATTTCTTATTTGAAAGTATTCATTGACTCTTTTTTGAAGATAGTCCCCAGTTATTCGAAGGTTAATTTGATAACCTGTTAAACCATCATTTCTAATTAACATTTTTTTATATACTTCGTCTAAGGTTCGATCACGACAACCAGTTATCATAAATAACAAAACAATTAACAAGATTAATTTTTTTTTCATGCGTACCTCCAAATTCTTACTATAAAAAGAAATGTAGTAAAATAATACCAATACCTAAAATTACTCCCATAAGAGAAATATGTTTATATTTAGTTTCAATTATTTCGTGCCATAATTCAAAAATGGCAATATATAATAACATTCCTAAGGTTATACAAATTAATAAACCTAAAGCATAATCATTAATTATATTACTACCTAATAAGCAAACAATTAGTCCACCTAGTAGGGTTGATAGCGATATGATTAAGATACTTACAATTGTTTTAGGAATGCTTTTATCACGATTATAGAAGGCTGAACCAATAATCATTCCTAAAGGAATATTATGTAGTCCAATGCCTAAAGATAATAACCATCCTAAACTAAGGTCAGAGGAAGCAGTTGCATAGACAGCCATTCCCTCGATGATATTGTGCAAAAACAAGGCAATACTAGAGACTATTCCAATATGAAATAAATGATTGGCATCGTCATCGCGATGTTCATGATGAGGAAGTACTAAATCCAATAGCTTTAAAATTAAAAACCCTAATCCAGAAAAAACGATAATAATTAATCCTTTTTTTAATAGATTGTCTTCAATAATTAATTCTAGTGCTTCAGGTAGAAGTTCCAGCAAAATCAAACTAATCATGACCCCAAAAGCGATACTGATTGAGAAAGTTATAACTTTTTCATTGTTTTTAATCAAGATAACTAAAATAGTTCCTAATAAAATAAATAATCCTGCTAATGCTGTAATTAATAGTTCCACGGTAAACCCCTTCCTACTATCAAATATTATAACATAAAAAAAAGAAAAATTAAATTATAAACTACTTAACTTTTCTTTAATTATCTTGTTGACTAATCCTAAATCAGCTTTACCTTTTACAAGGGGCGCAACACTTCCCATTACTTTCCCCATATCAGATAATCCGACAGGTTTTACTTTAGCAAATGTATCATCGATGATTTTATTTATTTCATCTTCATCCATTTGTTTTGGCATATACTTTTCTAAAATAGTAATTTCATTTTCAGTTGCTGTTATTAAGTCTTCACGATTACCTTTTTTAAATTCCCCTATTGACTCTTTTCTTGTCTTAATTTGTTTTGAAATTATTTGAATAACTTCATCATCAGATAACTCTTTTTTTAAGTTAATTTCTTCTAGTTGTATGGCACCTTTAACCATTCTAAGTACTGATAAAACTTCCTTATTCCTATTTTTCATAGCGTTAACTAAATCACTTAATATTTTTTCTCTCATTGTTTCCTCCTATTAATAAAGAGCCTAAGGCTCATTAATTATAGTTCTTCTCTTTTTTGTGGCTATTTTTAATAGCTTCTTTTTTTGCTTTTCTTTTTTTAACGCCAGGTTTCATATACCCTTCCTGTCTTTCACGAGCTGCTTTAAGGAGGCCATCTTTAACATTTTTTTGTTTAAAAGTTCTTAATGCACCATCAACATTACCATTGCGGACAACAACTTTTGTCATAAATATCCCTCCCTTCATTCACGAACATTATACCACTTATCAATATATAATACAACATTTTTTAAAAAATAATTAATGATTTATATTCTAAAACAACAAAAAAAGGGTTACCCCTTTTTAATAACAAATTACTCCTTCTTTAATTGTTCTAATAAAAGTACCAATATATGTTCCATATATATATAGCATCTCTATTAGTGTTGTAACTAATGGGATAATGAACGGACTTAATAGGATAACGGTTACTAAAATAATCATTTTACGATGTTTTTTAGTATATTCTAAAATGGACATAATTTATTTCCTTGAATTCTACGAATGGCTGTTCCAACACTACGACCTAAATCTAAGAAGACATTAATACCTCTAACAAAGGAATTAATTAAAGTTCCTGAGACACTTAATCCGCCTTCAATTAATAATAGTTCGCTTTTTGTTAAACTCATGTTTACTCCTATCTATTGCACTTCAAGGGTCGAACATAACCATCAATTACGCCAATTATAAAAACAATTCCTGCTCCAATTAATAGACCAACACCAATCCCACCACCATTTATTTCCATCAATTCTGGTTTTGTTAATTCATTCATTCACATCAATCCCTTCTTTATTGTTTTTTTTAGTTCCTTAAATAATGTTGTTGGAGGTAATTTAAAAGAAAGATTAATAATATTATTATTTATTATTTGCTTACCATTTAGTTTAGTTTGGATATTAACTTCATAATATTTTTGATACTTTTCATCGATGTTATAGATATCACTTATCTTGATTATTTGATACTCTACCTCCTTTTGATCAATCATTAAAATATGATTGTTTAAAAAAGGAATATCATCTTCCTTAATAAACATTTCAAGATAATATTTTGAATCAATTATCACCAATCTACCTGAATAATGTAGATAGCGATGATAATTATAAAAAAGGCTTATTAAAACTAAACTACTTATAAAGATAATTAATATTACCATATAAGCTACAAGATATGATGGTCGTTTTCTTTTAAGGATAATGGCTGAGTTATTAAAAACATCAATTGTTTGCATTCTTTATCACATTCCTTTTAACAATTCCATTTTCCATTTCGATTACTTGATCATATAAATCCATATTTTCTAAACGATGGGATACAATAATAATTGTTTTATGTTGATACTTATGAAAGATATTTTTTAATATTTTTCGTTCTAAATTGACATCTAGTTGATTCAATCCTTCATCAATTAATAAAATATCAAATGGTTTTAATAAGGTTCGACCTAAAATAATCCGTTGTTTTTGACCACCTGAAATATTAAACCCATTTTCTTCGATTAACATATTGTACCCTAAATTATTATCTTTGATAATTTCATCGATATAACATAACTTAACTATTTCCAAAACATTATTACTACTTTTCGTAATCGTCAAATTATTATATAGTGTATCAGTAAAGAGAATCTCTTGTTGTGAAATATAACTAATACTTGATAAATCCTTATAGTCATTAATATCGATATCATCAATATATAAACAATCACGCTTAACTTGACTATAATGTTTAATAAGTTTTAAAATAGTACTTTTACCACTTCCACTATGTCCCATAATTAACACTTTAGAGTTACTTCTTATTTCTAAAGTAATATTCTTCAAAACCTCATGAGTATCATTATAAGTATACGTTAAATTATTAAAGCTAATCCGTCCCTTCAGTGGCTTATCAATAAAACCATTACCCTCTTCTTTCATAAAGATATCTAAAATTCTTTTTAAAGCATTATGAGATTCTTTGATTTCAATATTTAAATCAATAATATTTTTGATAGGTTCTAAAAAATATAATAGCATCGCATTAAAGGTTAATAACGTTCCTAACGTCATCTCACTTTCAAAAATTAAAAGACAACCAACAAAAATAATTATTATTTGACCAATATTATTAATAAATTCTTTAAGCATTATTTGCTGATTAACGATATGCTCAAATTTAAATATTTTCTTTAATAAAATGACATATTTTTTTTCAAATTTATCAATTACTTCATTTTGGATACTTAACCCTTTGATCACTTCAAAGCCACTAATATTTTCAACTAAATAAGATGTTACATCAGCTTTTTTTGTTTGAATTTGTTCAATCTTTTCAACTAAACTTTTTTGATATATTAAAACGATAATTAAATATAAGATTAAAACGATAATGGCTATCCCAAATAAAGTTGAATTAATAAAATAAAGAATAAAAATGGCTACAATAGTAAGTGGTAAATCAATAAATAAATTTAAAGCTATTTTACTTATCATTTCTCTTACTGATGCCAAATCAGCTATTCTGGATATTATTTCACCAGTTGTTCGATTACGATAATAATTATAAGGAAGTGAAATGATTTGCTTAAAAGTATTGGTTGTGAGTTCTAAATCAATTTTTTGATTTAGATAGATTAATAGTTTATTTCTAAAAAAGTTAGTTATGTTTTTAATTACCAAAATGCCCATAAAGATAACAAATAAAAACAATAAATAAGACTTAGAAATCATAACACTATCAATCATATATTTAAAATAAAGAGATGAACAAATAGAAAATATGGTAAGTAATAATGACATAAGCCATATTTCAAATAAGTCTCTTTGATAAGGTTTAAGTATGATTGTCATAAATTTTATAGGGGAAAATTTATTGGAAATGGGAATAGGTTTAATAGGATATAAGATAATTAAGATATTATTCCATATTTTCTCAAATTCCTCAAATGTTATTTTTTTTATTTTATCTGCTGGATCACCAATTAAAATAGTTCTTTTCTTAGTATTAATTTCAAAGACAACTAAATAATGCTTATAACTTTCATTAATCGTTACATACGCAATAGATGGCAAAATAAGATTATCATTAGTTAATTCTTTGATATTAGTTTTGATACCTTTAGCTTCAAAACCTAAATAAGTAGCAGCTGAAATTAAGTTATAAGCATTAGTACCATTCTTAGTCGTTTTAGTCATATCTCTTAATCGTTCTAAACTGATATCACCTTTATAATATTTTATGATCATTAATAATGATGCACAACCACAGTCCTTTATACCTTCTTGTTTAACAAAAGGATACTTCTTAAGCAACTTTTCACCTCCTTATTAGTATCATACTTGCTACTCACTTATTATCCTTTTTTAAAACAAAAAAAAATCTACTTAGTAGATTTTAATTCTTATATATTTTAATATACTTACTTCCGTATTTCCTTTCTTTCATTAAAGTTAGTACTTGATTGTCAACAATTTCACTTTCATATTCACACATAACAATTCCTCCTGATTGGAGTAACTGATATTCAACAATCATCTCTAAGATATGATTGATTAAGTGTTCGTGATAAGGGGGATCTAAAATAATTAAATCAAACTTTAGATGATTGTTTTTAAAGTCAAGTAAGGCATCTTTATAATCTTTATTTAAAACATTATATTCTTCATTAACTTTTAAATTTTTAAGATTATTATTTAAAACCGCAATTGCCTCTTTACTATGATCAACGAAATAACACTTCTTAGCTCCATTACTTAATAGTTCTAAACCAATCGAACCACTACCAGAAAACAAATCTAAACAAACACTTCCCTTGATTTTATTTTGAATCATGGCTGTCATTGATTCTTTAATTCGATCCATGGTTGGTCTAGTTCCATCTAAATTATAACCATCTATTTTTCTTCCTTTATATTTACCACTAACGATTCTCATAAGTCACCTCTTTTATTTTAACGAAGATATAATCGTTTGAAACATATCAACATATTCTAATGCTCGACTAATTCGATCACTTGGTCGTAATCTATAATTAGTTTTTACTTCTTCAACAAAGTTATTAAATAATTGGGGATTTCGATTTAATAATTTATACCAATAAGAATTTTCTCGTAAGTATTTTATATATAGAGGATTACTTTTTAATTGATATTGTAGTTCTAAAGTCATTAATCATCAAAGTGTTTATAAAGAGGTCTTGGTTTATATTCTTCTTTGACTGGGGCTGAACTACTTTTATTAGTCAAATCACCAATCACACCAACGACTCTTTGTAAACTACTGACTCCTTCTTGAACGGTGTCCATATCAACAGCTTTTAACCAATTCAAAAAACCATTAATGCTGGTATTATTAATGACTTCTTGACTTCGGTCATCACTCTTTACTAAATAATCCTTCCATACTGATTCTTCTTCCCCATATAAATTATAAACATCATAAAATTTTTGCCATGTCATTTCATTATTTTTAACGTATTTTATTAATCCTGGATTTTGTTTAACAAAACTTTTAAAATTATCTAAATTACCCATTATAACCACCTATAATAATATATGAGATAATTATTAAAAGTTTAACTATTTTTTAATTATTTAATACTTCTATCCTACTAATAGTATATCAAAAAGAGATATAAAAAGATATAAAAAAATTTAACCCTAAGGTTAAATTTTAAAATCATCTAGGAAGTCATCAATTGTCATAATTTTCTCGTCAACTTTCTCTAATGAAACATCTTCCACTTCTTCTAATGTGATATCTTTAACTTCTTCTATTTCTAATTCTCCTGGTTTAACTAAATTAGAAACAATAAAGGCTTCTTTGATATGATGTTTTGAAACTACTGAACCTGTCGAATAACGATTAGTGATTGTTAATTCTGTTGGTTTAATATAATCAATTGTTACATCATTTTTTAAACCAATTATATCTTTAGAATTATAGACCATTGCTCTAATAATATAATATGGGTTTGTTTTAACATCCCTAATAATTTGAACACCTTTACGAGCACGGGTTGTTTTCTCTAACTCTGTCATTTTAATTCTTTTACCAGTACTCTTATCCGTGATAACAACTAAATATTCATTATCGGTAAAAGTTAGACCACTAACAACGATATCATTTTTTAAATTAATTGACTTGACACCTGCTGCCTTGACACCAGTTGGACTAACTTCTAAGGTACTATAACGTAAAGCATAACCATTCTTAGTTGTAATTAAAATATCAGAACCATTATGGTTAGTAACACTAACAACCTTATCATTATCCTTTAATTTAATAGCTGTCAGTGGTTTTGAATAACGTTGAACTTTAAAATCAATTAATTTTGTTTTCTTAATCATACCGTCTTTGGTGAATATGGTTATATATTCATCTTTTTCAAAATCGTTAACAGGTATACTACCAATAATATTTTCACCTGGATCAATATCAATGATGTTGCTGACATGTTTTCCTAATTCCTTCCATTTTAAATCAGGTAATTCATGACAAGGAATGAATAAATAATTCCCGAAATCAGTAAATAGCAATAAGGTATCCATTGTATTCATTTCATATAAACCAATGACATAATCCCCTTCTTTAACTAGAGTTTCATCTTCACTGGCATTATAACTTTTAGAAGATACTCGTTTTAAATAACCTTCTTTGGTAACAACCACAATACAATCTTCCTTAGGAAGCATTAAGGTTGTATCAATTTTAATTTCAGTTATTTCAGCTTTGATTTCTGTTTTACGAGGACTACCATATTCTTTTTTAATCTTACGAAGTTCATCTTTAATAACCCCTTTTAATTTTTCTGGATCAGTTAAGATAGCCTCTAAACCTTTAATAATTAAATTAAGATTTTTTTGTTCTTCTAACAATTCAGTTACATCAGTATTCGTCAATTTATATAATTGGAGAATAATAATAGCTTCAGCTTGTTGATCAGTAAAACCATATTTAATAATTAAATTATTTTTAGCATCAGCTCTATTTTTACTTTGACGAATGGTCGTAATAACTTCATCTAAAATTGATAGTGCTTTGACTAAACCTTCAACAATATGAACTCTAGCTTTAGCATGTTCTAAATCAAATTCTGTTCTCTTTGTTATAATTTCTGATTGATGATCGATATAGGCATCTAAGATAGGTAGCAGACCTAACGTCATCGGACGATTACGAACAATTGCTACCATATTAAAATTATAAGATATTTGTAATTCTGTATTCTTTAATAAATATTTTAAAATTAAATCACTATTAGTATTAGATTTTAAATCAATGACTATTCGAACTGGATTTTCACGATCAGATTCGTCGCGAACTTCGGTAATACCATCAATTTTCTTATCCATTCTAATTTCATCAATTTTCTTAACTAAGTTTCCTTTATTAACATCATAAGGTATTTCAGTTACAATAATTTGGTCTAACTTTTTATTTTTTTCAATATCGATTTTAGCCCTAATAACAACTTTTCCACGACCAGTATCATAAGCACCACGAATACCATCAATCCCTTCAACAATACCACCAGTTGGGAAATCAGGTCCTTTAACAATATCGATAATCGTATCCAAGCGACAATTAGGATTATCGATTCTTTTAATTGTCGCATCAATAACCTCACTTAGATTATGAGGCGGAATATTAGTTGCATATCCAGCACTTATACCATTAGCTCCATTGACTAATAAATTAGGAAATTTAGCTGGTAATACCGTTGGTTCTAATAATGTATCCGAATAATTAGGAGCCCAAGAAACAGTATTTTTTTCTAAATCTTTTAATAGTTCATTACTGATACTTGATAATCTAGCTTCTGTATAACGATAAGCAGCGGCACTATCACCATCCATTGATCCATTATTACCATGCATATCAACTAAAATAGTATTTTGTTTCCACCATTGACTCATTCTAACCATGGCATCATAGATACTAGAATCCCCATGAGGGTGGTATTTACCCATTACTTCCCCTACGGTTTCACCACATTTTTTAAATGGTTTATCACTTGTGTTTCTAGATTTATACATTGCATATAAGATTCTTCTTTGAACAGGTTTTAATCCATCACGAACATCAGGAATAGCACGATCTTGAATAATCGTTTTAGCATATCTTCCAAATCGTTCCCCCATTATCTCTTCTAAAGAATAATCATATATCTTTTTTAATACTTCTTGCATATTCTCACCTCATTAATTATATCAAAAAAAAGAAGATAATTAAAGTAGTAACGAATTAATATCATAATAGTGTGAAGTATATCTACCATGATATTGTAAAAATAATTGTTTGAATTTTTAAATTATAAATAAAAGTGATTTTAATAATCGTAGTTTTAACCATAAAATGGTATAATTAAACTAATAGTGATAAAATTACTAAAATATATATTGTCAAAAGTTGTCAAACATTGTCATATATTGTCGAATAATAATATGGCATAATTACTTAATTTATTTTTTATTTTCTTGTATAATAAAAATGTAAAATATAAGATAGTGGATTCATACTTTATATTTGTAATAAAGGAGGTGAATTTTATAAAAACAATTAAAGGATTAGCCATAACTTTTGTATTATCATTGATACTATCATGTACCGGTGTCAAAGCTGCAACTATATGGTCTTTGATTGAGTTGGATATTCCTGCCGCTCAAGGCATCTTTACGCTCAATTCCCCTCAACCACATCAATCTGGGTATCAATATTTAAGAACGATATCAACTGTTGATAAATTAACTGGGGAAGCAAGGGCAGTTTTAGGAAGGACAAAACACATCATAACTCCGGTTTCTTATTCTGATTGGAAACAAGCAGTAAATGGTGGTAGTGCAATAAATTGGGAAAACCAAAATAGCGAATTTGGTTATTATGATCTTCAATTAAAGGCTAAAACTTGGACAATTACAGGATTTTGGTTTTTTGGAGAATGGACAGTATAACACTATTATAATATAATAAAACCTATCTTATATTTTACCAGATTATGAGGTGAATTTGATTGAGAAAACATCTGAAAAAAAACATTGTTTTGATATTTGTAATCGCTTTACTACTTTTAATTGCATTTTTTTCTGCTAATGAATATAAAACATGGAGATCACAGACAATTAATACAGCAAAAAACAATATTGCACAATGTAAAAACGAATATAAGAATATCAAAGAAAAAAAGGAATGGTGTGATTCTATTTTATCAGAAGGTATACCACCAGAACCTGATACGATAACAGTATTTTTTGATATTTTATGCAATTATGGTTTTAGAAATGTTCAACCATTTGCACCTATTTTTATTATTATTGTGGCTTTATGGCAATTCCATAAAGAACTAAAATCCGGGTTTATAAAATATATAATATTAAGAAAAAAATATAATGAATATATTATAGAAACAATAATTAAATCTTGGAAATATGCTCTAATTTTCCCATCAATTTTATTATTTATTTTCTTAATATCTTTCATGTTATCCGGACACTTTGATATAAATAAAACCTTAAATGCATATCCATGGCATTTTTACCTGGATGAAAAATATATCAATATAATCCCCCAATTTCTAATAGTATATATATTAAATATAATATTACACAGTATATATTGGATAAATCTAGGATTTATAATGGCTAAAAAAAGTCGAAATATAATTGTAACATTAATATCAACATATATCATTTATATAATAATAACTATGATCGGAGAAGTTGTCATTGGAGGATATGTTTTAACACTATGGCTTGGCTTTAAAGGAGCATCATTTTATTTTTTATTAGGGAGCATCTGGAGTTATGAATCTATCGGAAGTTTAGTATTAATGATAATATATAGTATGAGTCTAGCATTAATTTCATTTTTAATTCTACTAAAATTATATAGAAAAAAGGAGGAAGTAATAATTGAAAATGAAAAACAATTTTAAACTTATAAACGCAAATATTAAACATATGTTAAATGCATATAGATTTAAAATAATCATATTATTTATTATTTGTTTTAATTTATTTGGATGTATTTACATTGCAATTAGCAAAAATTATTTAGATGCTCTATTCTCTACACTATCTAACCCATATTATTCATTATTATTACTTAGTTTAACACTAGTTAACACTATTAATACATTTAATATATTTGAAAAAAAAGACAATTACATCATAAGATTTGAAAACCGAGAAAAATATTTAAAACAATTAATAATAAATATTTTTGTTTCCAACACAGTATTATTTGTTATTAATCTATTTGTGTTGTTAATATTTCTAAATCTTTTTATAGGTAATTATTTTGTTATAACAAGTTGGCATAATTACAATATACCAAATATCATATATTTATTATTTTATATAACTAGAATCTTTACAATAATTCAAATAGTTTCAATAATAAATTCATTATTATTCAAATTATTAAACTTCAAAATTGTAATAATTCTAAATGGGTTAATATATGGCCCATTTATCTTTGGAAATCATATTAACGAGACGATTGATTCATTGTTAAAAATAAAAATTCTAATTCATGAATACTTTTTATATAATGAATATGCTGGATTTTTATTAGAAATTATTTATTCTTCAATTTATATTATTTGTTTATGTGGTATGGCAACAACACTATTTCACTTGACCAAAAACAAAACAAAAAGTGTGGGAATTTAAATGAGGTATCTATTATTAAATGATTTAAATTATCTTGTGAGATTTCAAAAAAAGATATTTATTACATATCTGTTAGTTCCACTTATATATCTATCTTTTCTTCTAGCAGTAAATATAGAAATAAATTTGGAATTGTTTAATAAAATTTTAGGAATTAATGCTGATTTTATTTCTTTCGATTGGCTTAGCATCTTGCTTTATATATTTTATTTATCCATATTTTTATATTTAGCTGTAACTTTATTTATATTAGATATGAAATCAGGAGCAGAAAATTTATTTTTAAGAATGTCATATAAAAAATGGTTATTTTATAAATTACTTGTAATAGGAACTACCTTGTTATTAATGTTAATATCTCTATATTTAGTTCTTGGAACAATTTTTTCATTAATTATTAATAATTTTGAACTTAAAATTATGATTAACACATTCTTTAAAAATTTTAGTTATATATTAGTTATTCAAAGTGCTTTTTTAATGTTATATTCACTCTATTTTAAATTTAAAATAATTATATTTATTATTATTTCGTTATTGATTGTTAATTTTTATAAATTTCCAACAATTATAGAAAAAACTAATATCTTTGTAAATGTTAGTATATATTTTGTTATTTTTATAATGTTTATATATTTGTTTAAATATTTATATATAAATATGTTCGAGAAAAAATAAGGAAACGGGAGTGCTATTATGAAAATAGAAGTTAGAAATGTGTCTAAATCATTCAAAAATATTGATGTATTAAGGAATATCAATATTACTTTAGAACAAGGAAAAATATATGGTTTAATTGGTCGTAACGGGTCAGGAAAAAGTGTATTTTTAAAAATGTTATGTGCATTCTATGAACCAACTAGTGGAGAAATATTATATGATGGCATAAATATAATAAAAGAAAAAAAATTCCCCCCTAATACAAGGGCATTAATTGAAAAACCCAGTTTCATTCCTGATATTTCAGGATATGAAAATTTAGAATTATTGGCATCAATACAAGATATAATTGGTAGATCTGAAATCATTGATGCTTTAGAAAAAACAAATCTATTAAGCGAAAAGGATAAGAAGTATAGTGATTACTCTCTTGGAATGAAACAAAAATTAGGAATTGCTCAAGTCATAATGGAAAATCCAAATATAATGATATTAGATGAACCATTTAATGGAATAGAAGAAAAAACAGCAATTAAATTACGTAAATTCTTAAAAGAAGAAAAAACAAATAAAATAATTATAATTGCTTCACATATAAAAGACGACATTGAAGGTTTAGCAGATATAATTTATACCTTTGATGATGGTACAATAAAAAGGACAAAATGAATTTATTAAAACTTATATTTAACTATATCAACTATAACTTAAATATAAATCAATTATTTACAATCAATATAATACAAAAAAGATTCTAAATTTCATAGAATCTTTTTTACTATTTATAGTATCCGAATAATAAGGAGCCCAAGATACAGTTTTTTTATAAATCTTTTAATAGTTCATTACTAACACTTGATAATCTAGCTTCCGTATAACGATAAGCAGCAGCACTATCACCATCCATTAATTCATTATTACCATGCATATCAACTAAAATAGTATTTTGTTTCCACCATTGACTCATTCTAACCATGGCATCATAGATACTAGAATCCCCATGAGGGTGGTATTTACCCATTACTTCCCC
>JAQUFI010000009.1 GCA_028684735.1 Bacilli bacterium
ATAATCTTTGCATATCAGGCCTTAATAAATCTTTACCCGAATGTCCAGCGTCATTATAAACATCAACAATATCATATTCATTTTTTTCACAGTATTCTTTAATCATTCTTAATTGAGAATCAATAGAGTACCCATTATCTCTTTGATCATCAGTTGAAACTCTAACATAAATACCACATCTCATTTTTTCACCTCCTCACTTGTTTGCTAACTTATATTTAATAAGTTAAGTTTATTTTTGAAAAATATAAAATATCCTTCATATGTTTTCCCACTTATGAGCATATTTACGAAGTGCAAAATTTTAATTTTATACTTTTCATATGTTTCCTCACTTAAATGCATTTTAACAACCCTAAATCAAAATTTCTTTAAAAAGGTTATAATTTCTTTTAAATTATATTTTTGATTATGTTCTTTAATATAAAATCTTTTATTGCTTATTTCATTGATTTTATATTCATAAATAGTAAGATGAGTAGGCTTGGTAATTGTATATGTAGTTGGTAATATGAATTGTAAATTGGTATTTTCAAGTGTTTTTATTTTTCCATTAGTAGTTTTATATGTATATTTAGTTAGTGTATCTAGTATTTCTTTATTAGGCTTTAATGTTTCAGTTATTTTAAAATGCATAAAAAAATGTCCTCCTTCCTAGAAAGAGAACATCTTTGTTTTTATAATATAAAAACTTACGATACCATATTGGTTCGTAAGCTGTTTTCAATTGGAGCGGGTGATGGGGATCGAACCCACGTAGTCAGCTTGGAAGGCTGAAATTCTACCATTGAACTACACCCGCAAATAAGTAGGCATTTTTAATTATACTAGAAACATAAAAAATGTCAAGGTTTAATATTGAAAAATAATTCTAATTCTAATTTTCTTTCATATAATTTAGTGTAGAAAGAGAGGATTTTATCGATATGGAAACGCTTAAGGTTGGAGCTAAATCAAATCCCAATTCAGTTGCAGGAGCATTAGCCAATGTTTTTAGAGAAAAAGGTACGGTTGAAATTCAAGCCATAGGGGCTGGTGCACTTAATCAGGCTATTAAAGCAGTAGCGATTGCTAGAGGGTTTGTGGCACCTAGTGGTAAAAATTTAATATGTATTCCAGCTTTTACAGATATTATTATTGATGGTGAAGAAAGAACGGCCATTAAATTAATTGTTGAAGCTAGATAAATAGTAAAAAGATTAAAATTAAAAATGGTTTTAATCTTTTTATAAGTATTATAATGCTTTTAAGTTGACATAATTTACCACTTGTGCTAGAATAGGTCTTAATTTTGAAGGA
Organism: Bacilli bacterium; assembly: GCA_028684735.1. Classification (GTDB taxonomy): domain Bacteria; phylum Bacillota_I; class Bacilli_A; order RF39; family UBA660; genus UBA5364. The sequence goes on from JAQUFI010000009.1 coordinate 1,300, forward strand.
ATAACTATCTTAGTTATTAAGGGGGTAAAAATGATGTCTAAAAGCGGATTTGCATCTATTGATCAACCACAAAACAAACACTATTTAAAAGAGCCTATAAGAGAAGTGAAAATTGATACGACATTATATGAACAAGTTAAAAATCTAAATCAAGGAAATTTGAATTTAGATGCCATTGGTTATATGGGAAACACGGTTAAGTATAAAGAATTACTTAGTCGAGTTGATCGTTTAGCTTCAATTTATCAGTCGATTGGTATTAAGGAAGGGGACGTTGTTCCTATTTCGATGATCAATACACCAGAAGTTCCTGAAATGTTATTAGCATTAAACAAAATAGGAGCTGTAACAAAGTGGATTGATTTAAGATCAACTAATGATCAGATCATTAAATATGTAACTGAGAATGATGCTAAACTTTTTATTGGGTTAAATATATTAATGCCAAGAATGGAAGAAATTATTAAAGAAACTAATCTTAAAAAAGTAATTTCAGTTGATCCTAAAGATGGTGTCAAACCATTAAAGGTATTATTGAAGTCACCACGTGATTTTAAAAAACTATTAGATGAAGCAAAAAGTGGCAAAGAAAACCCTAAAATTATCTTAACTAATGATTCAAGATTTATTAGTTATTCAGCTTTTTCTAAGTTGAATAAAGGTGTTATTCTTGATAAAACAGTATCATTTAACCCGGATCGACCTACGTTAATTGTTCAATCTAGTGGGACAACTGGTTTAGCTAAATCAATTGTTCATACTGATTATAGTATTAATCATTCAATCAATAAGTTAGGTCATTCTGATCTTCCATTTTATGTTGGTAATACTCTATTAACAATTGTTCCACCATGGTTAGCATATGGTCTAATCAATTCAATTTACTTGTCTTTAGTCTTTGGAATGAAAGCAGAATTATATCCGAAAGTTGAAACTGAATCAGTATATAAAAACATAGGCAGATTTGATTTATCGTTAGCTGCTCCTCTACATTATCGTTATTTAGTTGAGAATGTTGATAAGTTAGATAAAAAACAATTAGAACGAGTAAAATGTTTAATCACCGGTGGTGACAAGTTTGAAAAAGAAGAATTAGAAAAAATTGAAGAACTACTTGGTAAACAAATATATAATGGTTATGGCAGTAACGAGGTATTAGGGGCTGGAACGGTTAATCCTTTTAATGAAAATCACCATGGAACGGTTGGTATTCCTTTATATGGTAATACAGTAGCAGCCTTTGATGTCAATACTAATCAAGAGTTACCATTTAATGAACAAGGCGAACTTTGTATTAAAACAGAAACGATGTTTCAAGAATATGCTAATAATCCTGAAGAAACAGCAGAAGTTAAAAAAACTCATCCCGATGGATCTACTTGGATTCATACCGGAGATTTAGGATTTGTCGATGAAGAAGGATTTGTTCATGTTGTTGGACGTTTAAAAAGAGTTATCATTAGAACAGCTTTTAAAGTTTTCCCTGGAACAATTGAAAAAGTTATATCATCTCATCCAGCTGTCGAAGAATGTGTTGTGGTAGGGGTATTTGATAAACAAGATGGACAAGTACCAATGGCTCACATTGATATTAAGGATGAATATATAGATAATCTTCCTTTTATTGAAGAAGAGTTAAAATTAAAATGTGAAGCTGAATTAAAGGATTATGAGCAACCAAAATATATTTATTTTGTCGATGAGATTCCTTATACACCAAACAATAAACAAGATTTTAGAAAATTAGAAGAATTAGGAAATGAAATTGTTAAAGCTAATTCACCAAAAGTGTTAACCTTAAAAAAATAATAATAACCACAATTGAAAAATTGTGGTTTTTTGTGATACAATATACTAGAGGTAAGGTGTGCTATGAGTGAAACAATATTTTTAACAATATCCGCTTTGTTTTATACAATAATCGTGACGATTCTATTTTTAACGAAAAAGAAGATTGATAAACTAGAGAACAGAATCTTTAAAAGATTACTTTTTATTACCATTATATCAATGATATGTGAATTATTGATTGTAGCAACCATTCAAATAGACGGATTAAGCACCATCATTCAAAAATTGTTTTTAATTTGTTTGGTTTGGTGGATGTGTCAATTTGTCGTGTATACATTTGCTATCACTGTTTTTAAAGATGACATACCAGCAGAAAAAAGCATCAAAAAGTATCGATGGTTTTATAATTTATTTATGATTCTTAATGTTGTTATAGCTATTGCTATTATGATTAGTCCTATTTATTTTCATAATACAGATAACCTAAAATACACATATGGAACTAGTGTTAATATTGTTTTGGGGATAACAACTTTTTATATGATATGTATGTTTTTAATGTTAATAACTCATCTTAAGAGTATTCGTAAAAGAGGTTATGTACCAGTTATTTTATTGCTAATCTTATTATCATTATCCGCATTAATTCAAAATATCAACCCTGGTTATTTATTAATAAACTCAGTTTTTGGTTTAATTATTACTATTATGTATAATACGATAGAAAATCCTGATTTAAAAATGATGGTTGAATTAAATATTGCTAAAGATAATGCTGAAAAAGCCAATCGTGCTAAAAGTGACTTCTTATCAAGTATGTCTCATGAAATAAGAACCCCTTTAAATGCGATTGTTGGTTTGTCAGAAGACATGCAGTCAAAAGGCAATTGTCCAAATGATATGAAAGAGGATTTGTATGATGTTGTATCTGCTTCTAAGACACTATTAGAAATTGTTGGAAATATAATGGATATCAGTAAAATTGAAAGTGATAAAATGGAAATTATTGAGGTTCCATATAATTTTAAAGAGGAAATTGAAAGGTTAGCGAGAGTTGCTGGGACTAGACTTGGTGATAAACAAATTGATTATAGAATTAATATAGCTGATGATATTCCATATGAATTAATTGGTGATAAGGGTCATATTAAGCAAATAATCAACAATTTATTAACTAATGCAATTAAGTATACGGATAGTGGTTTTATTGAATTAAGTGTTAAATGTATTAATCAAATAAATCAATCGATGCTAATTATAAGTATTAAAGATTCAGGAAGGGGTATTAAAGCTGAAAATATTAATAAGTTATTTAATAAATTTGAAAGACTTGATATTGGTAAAAATACAACGACTGAGGGAACAGGTCTAGGATTAGCTATTACTAAAAAACTAGTTGAGTTGATGGGTGGTAAAATCAATGTTCAAAGTCAATTTGGTAAGGGGTCCATTTTTGTTGTTCAAATCCCACAAAAAATTAATCATCAAAACAAACCTCTTTCAGATACCCAACTTATCAATACGGCTGAGATCGTCATGCGTAGTAAAGCCCTTGACTATTCTTCAAAGAAAGTTCTAATTGTCGATGATAATCGCCTTAATATTAAAGTTGCCAGAAGATCATTAGAGCCTTTGAATTTTGCTTTAATTGATGAATGTTATGATGGGCAACAATGTTTAAACAAAATAAATAAAGGCCATCAATACGATTTAATTTTAATGGATATTATGATGCCAGTTATGAGTGGTGAAACAACCTTTGAGCAATTAAAGAAAATGGAAGATTTTAATACTCCTGTTATTGCTTTAACAGCTGATGCCATCGCAGGTGCAGAAGAAAAGTATATGAATTTAGGATTTGATGATTACATTCCTAAACCGTTTAGTAAAGATCAAATAAAAGTAAAATTAGATAAGCTTTTTAGAAATGTAAATAGTCCGAAAAGTAGTTATATAGATATTGATAATAAATGGAAAGATGTGCCAGTTCATGTCGTATGTGGAAATGATTCATCTTCTAAAGAAGTAGTCTTAAAAAAGGATGGAGAATATCTAAAAGAAAATAAAATTGATTATGAAAAAGGAATCGAACTTTTAGGTGATCTTAATATATATAAAGATATGCTACAAGAATGGTTTAATCAAAGTTCAGATAAATTAAACAAAATAAAAGAATTAAAAGAAAATCAAGATATGGATAATTATGCTATTGAAGTTCATGCTTTAAAAAGTGATTCTAAGTATTTTGGATTTACCAAACTACAAGAATTAGCACTTGCTCATGAACTTAGGAGTAAGGAACATGATATTGATTATGTTGATGCTAACTTTGAACTATTAGTAAATGAATTTGAAAGAGTTATAAAGGTTATAACAGAATATTTAAAACCATAAAAGCAAATTATTGTAATTTGCTTTTTTAATCTAATTAATATATAATATGGTCGTATAAGGGGTGACATTGTGGACGATAACTTAAAGCGAAGTATTATTCTCGATCATTATCAAAACCCTAAAAATAGGGGATTAATTGATGATGAAAGTTATATTAAAGTTAATATGAATAATGAAAGTTGTATTGATGAAATAAATCTAATGATTAAAGTATCCGACAATCAAATCATAGATATCAAGTTTGATGGAGAAGCTTGTGCAATATGTACTAGTTCAACATCAATTATGATTAATACCTTAATTGGTAAAACCATTGATGAAGTAGAAACAATCTATAATAATTATGTTAATATGATTGAAGAAAAGGAGTATGATACTGAAATATTAGAAGAGGCAATTGTTTATGAAGATATTTATAAACAACCTAATCGAAAAAAATGTGCTTTACTTCCTTGGTGGGGAATTGAAAAAGTATTAAAACAAATAAGGGGGAATTGATTAATGCTTAACATTAAAAAGGCTTATATTGCTAGATTTTATGATATGAGTGAAGATGGAAATTGGATGAAATTATTTATTGATGATAAGACAACTGAACATTGTTATTGTCTTATCGATAATGACTCAGCTATCAACATTAATACAGGAACCATCTATCATATTTTAAAAAGGGATGAACGACATAGAATTACAATTGATGAAGCAGAAAAAATTGTTTTTAATAATCCATATGTTTTAGATGTTGAGCCAGTTAATTGGAATGAAATGAATGCATTTGAAAAAAGATATCTTTATCTTAAAGGTTTATTAGCTCATAATAATTATCAAAAGCAAACTAAAAAAGCTGAAAAAGTTAAGAAATTAAAGAATTAGATAGAAAAAACTATCTTTTCTTTTTATTTTGTTAAATATTTAGTATAATAAGAATGGTGGTATTATGAGAACAAACATGAGTAATCAAATTATTGATGAAATATCAAATACTAAGGGCGAACCTAAATGGATGTATGAATTTAGGAAGCAAGCTTTTGATAAATTTTTAGAATATAGTAATCCTGATTTTGGACCTGAATTAAAAATTGATTTTTCTGCCATAAATTATTATAAAAAAGTAAGTAATCGAGTTCATAATGATTGGAATGATATCCCAATTGATATTAAAAATACATTTGATAAAATAGGTCTACCTGATGCCGAAAAGAAATACTTAGCTGGGGTAGGTGCTCAATACGAAAGTGAAGTTATCTATCACAATATGATTAAAGAACTAGAAGATAAAAATATTATTTTTTGTGATACTGATACGGCACTTAAAAAGCATCCTGAATTATTTCAAAAGTATTTTAATAATTTAGTTAAATACGATGAGAATAAATATACAGCTTTAAATGGGGCTATGTGGAGTGGGGGAACATTCATTTATATTCCACCTAATATTAAAATTGACCGACCACTACAAAGTTATTTTAGAATTAATAGTCGTAATATGGGGCAATTTGAAAGAACAATTATTATTGTTGATGAAGGCAGTGAAGTTCATTATATGGAAGGATGTACGGCTCCAACTTATACTTCAGATTCATTGCATGCAGCAATTGTTGAGATATATGTTGGGAAGAATGCTAAATGTCGTTATACAACGATTCAAAATTGGTCTAGTGATGTCTATAATTTAGTTACGAAAAGATCCATTGTTGATGAAGGTGGTTTAATGGAATGGATTGATGGTAATATTGGTTCAAAAGTCAATATGAAGTACCCATCATGTATTTTAAAAGGTGAATATGCTCAAGGAAATTGTATTTCGATTGCTGTAGCTAGTACTAATCAAATTCAAGATACGGGTGCGAAGATGATTCATCTAGCACCACATACAACAAGCAATATTATTAGTAAGTCAATTGCTACTAATGGTGGTAATGCTACTTATCGTGGAACAGTAAAAATAAGTAAAAAAGCAATAAATTCTAAAAGTACCATCAAGTGTGATACTATTTTAGTAGATGATGAATCAAAAAGTGATACAATTCCAAAAAATATTTTAAATAATAATAGTTCATCAATTGTTCACGAAGCAACTGTATCCAAGATTGACCAAGAACAATTATTCTATTTAATGACTAGGGGATTGACTGAAGATAAGGCTAAAGAATTGCTAATTATGGGTTTTATTGATCGGTTTAGAGAAGAACTACCAATGGAATATGCTGTTGAATTAAATGCATTATTGAAGAATTATTTTTAAGAAGGAGGAATTATGAAAAAGGGATTAGTTATATTATTAGTTATTTTATCGTTCTTATTAATCGGTTGTGTTAAGGACAACCTTGATAAAGAGGAAAAATATCTGAAGGAATATGCAACTGACTATTATAATAAATTTATGACTTCTAAGTTAGATAGTTATGAAATAACAATTAGTATGTTAGAAGAATCTAATAAAACAGACCAAACAGACTATGATTTATCTAAATTAAAGAGTTGTAAAAATGATTCTTATGTCACTATTACAATTGAAAATGAAGAAAAAATATATGATTTTAAATTAAATTGTAAAAGTTAAAATTATAATTATTTTAAGTATTTGGATAGTTTAATAATTCAAACTTTTAACTCACATATTCAATTTTGTTAAAGTGTTTTAAAACAAGCCTAAAAAGGGCTTTTTTTGTGGTTTGATTTACTTAATTTATTTTTGTATAGTGTTGTTATGAAAGGAGGATAACATGCTTAATCAAACTGTAATTGTAGGAAGAATTGTCAAAGATCCTGAATTAAGAGAAACCGAAAGTGGTAAAAAAGTTACTAATATTACCTTAGCAGTCCCAAGAAGTTTTAAAAATGTTAATGGTGAATATGATACTGATTTTATTCCATGTGTTTTATGGAAAGGGATTGCTGAAAGTACAACTGAATTTTGTAAAAAAGGTGATTTAGTTGGAGTAAAAGGTCGAATTCAATCAAGAGACTATACCATCGAAGATGAGACTAGAAAACATGTCATTGAAATAATTGCTGAGAAGGTTACATTTCTTTCAAGCAACAAAAAGAAAACAGATGAATAATCTGTTTTCCCTTTTAAAAGATGAAAATATAAACTATATATAGAAGTATTAAAACAAGTAATAGAAGAAAAAATATGATATAATTATGTTATATAAAACAGAATAAAAATAGATAGAAGGTCGGTATTGTGTCTTATAATGAATACAACGATATGTTTTTAAAATGTCAAGATAGTGGACCTTATAAAATGTATACCTATGATGTCATAGATTCTAAAAAAATAAAAGATTCTAATATTACAACTAACTTATATAATTTAATCTTCTTAGTTATGGATAAGATTAGATTAATGGAAGAAGAACATAAAATTTTATATGATGGTAATGATTTAGTTTATCGTGATGTCCATACCTTTATTAATGATGGCAATCTTAGAGAGCCAATGTTATTAGGGGATGCTGTTGCTTTTACTGTTTATCGTGATACCATTGATGATGAGGTAGTTGACTTCATCTTTGAATCATCAAAAGAGGAATTAGGTATTAATTAAGAATTTCATAAAGCTAATGGTTATTATGAAACTAATGATTGGTGTGAAGGTAATAAAAAATATTTTCGAGGTTATTGTTTTGCTTATTTAACTGAGGAAAGTAAAAGAGAAAAAAACAAAATAAATAAAAGAACAAAAAGGTAAATATTTACCTTTTTATGCTATAATTGAATTAACTGATAGTTTACGAGGTGAAATATGTTTATTGGAGAAAGACTTAAGCAAGCTAGAATAGCAGCTAAGATAACACAAGAAGAATTAGGTGAAATGATTGGTGTTTCGAAAGTTTCGATATGCGGATATGAAAAAGGAACAAGAACACCAACCTTAGAATCATTTATTTTAATAGTAGAAAAATTAGGTATCAATCCTGGTTATTTATTGGGGTTAGAACACTATTCTCCTAGTTTAAATTCATCTAAAGTTTCAATCGCAGGTATTGATTTAAAGATTATTAAAGAGTTCAAGAAATATCGTCGTTTGTATAATAGGTTGTGTAGTGACTTAGAAAAAACAATGGAAATAATTAGTAAAAGAGTTAACTAATTGAATTGTTGTATGCTATAATTATAGTAGGTGATAAGGTGAATATAGTTGAGTTAATAAATAAAAAAAGAACTAAAAAAATTTTAACAAAAGATGAATTATCTTTTATTATTAATGGATATTTAAATGATGAAATCAAAGATTATCAAATAAGTGCCTTATTGATGGCTATTTGTTTAAATGGAATGACGGATGAAGAAATATATGATCTAACTAACATTATGCTTCATAGTGGTGATATTATTGATCTAAGTGGTATTAACAAGGTTAAAGTTGATAAGCATTCAACTGGTGGAGTTGGTGATAAAACAACCCTTATTATAGCCCCACTAGTGGCTTCTTGTGGAGTGGTTGTTCCGAAGATGAGTGGAAGAAGTTTAGGTCATACGGGAGGAACCATCGATAAATTAGAGTCGATTAAAGGATTTAAAACTAATCTAAGTAGGGAAACATTCATTAAACAAGTAAATGATATAGGAGTATCAATTATCTCTCAAACAGGCAATCTAGTTCCAGCTGATAAAAAAATATATGCCCTAAGAGATGTGACAGGGACGGTTGAATCAATACCTCTGATTGCTTCTAGTATCATGTCTAAAAAGTTAGCTTGTTCTGCTGATAAAATCGTTTTAGATGTTAAAGTTGGACAAGGTGCTTTAATGAAAAACCTAGATGATGCTTCAAAATTAGGTGAATTGATGGTCAAGATTGGTAACAATTATGGCGTAGAAACCATTGCTATTCTATCAAATATGGATCAACCATTAGGTTATGCGATTGGTAATGGTTTAGAAGTATTAGAAAGTATCGATGTTTTAAAAGGTAATGGTCCTTCTGATTTGGTTGAATTAGTTATTGAACTAGCTAGCCATATGGTTAGTTTAGGTAAAAAGATTACATTTGAAGAAGCTAAATTGGAAGTCCAAACGAATTTAAATAATGGGTTAGCTTATCAAAAGTTTGAAGAATTAGTAAACTATCAACATGGTGATATAAACAACATTAGTATTTCATCTAAGGTGGTATCAATTAAAAGTAATAAAACTGGTTTTATTAATAAGATTGATGCTTTGAAATTGGGTGAAATCGTACGCCAACTAGGGGCTGGCCGCTATCATAAAGATGATGTTATTGACTATGGAGTAGGAATCTTATTAAATAGAAAAGTAGGGGACTATATTTTAGATGGTGAGGAACTTCTTAAAGTATATATATCAAATAGTGATATCCAGGTACAAGAAATCTTTGATTGTTTTGAAATCATTGAATCATTAGATCCTCTTAAACCATTAATTTATAAAGTTATAAAGTAGGTGTAGTATGAATGATGTGACGGTTGAATTATTATCTAATAATAGCTATCTTGATTGGCTTAAATCAGTATTAACAGTAGTATTGTTTTTGTTAATAATTATTTTTATTATTAACTTTTTTAATAATCTATATCGTTACTTTAAATACGGTTATTGGGAATCAACAAAAAAAACCTCCCTTAAATCTAAAATCAATTTAACTTTATTTATGATTAAAAGAGTACCAGGATACCGAAAAATAATTAGTTCTAGTAAATATAATAGTGATTTAGTAATTATTGATCAAGGTGGTATTTACTTATTTAAAATATTTAATTTTGAAGGTATTGTCAGTGGTAAAGCAAAAAATAAAAAAATAATTTTGCAAACCTCAAAAGATAATGAAGAATTTATTCCTAATCCATATTTGGACTTATTAGAAGATGAACAAAAATTATTGAAGAAAGAAAACAAATTAAAGATAAAAAAATATGTTGTGATTAGTAGTATGTGTGTGTTTAATGTCGATAAAGATAATAATATAAATATAATCTCTTTAGGTAAGGTCAATGATATCCTTAAAAAATTAACTAAGAAAAAAACATATACGAAAGAGGAAGTCAAAAAGTATTATAAAGAATTTAGGTGATTTATGGCTATAACCAAAACTAAATTTATTAATTATGTGAGATGTCCAAGGTACGTCTCTTTAGATAAATTAAAAAAAGAAAAGTTAGATAGTACCGTAACGATTGAAGAATATCGTAGGGAAGAGGAAGAGGCTTACCTAACGGAACTATTATCGGATATGTATGATGAAGAAAATAATGATTTAATTGATGTTAAAAATGAACATTTAGAAGTAATGTTACCATATTATAATCAAGTTGAATTATTAGCAGGTAATCTTGCTTCTAAATATTTTGAGGGCACTTTTAAGTATTCTAAAGATACTTATCATCAAGAGAGTTTTGATTGTAAAATAAATGGTATTTTATATTTGTGTTATGTTGATATCTATAATGAATTAGATGATAATATAAATATCATTGAAGTAAAAGCAACGACTAGTAATACTTTTACTTCTATTGGGAGAACTTTTAAGGATGAATTTGGTAAAAGTCAAACAGAATCCATTTTTATTAAAAATGAAGCAGGCATCTATGTGTTGTTAGAAGAAGCAGAAATTAATATTGAAGATTATATGAAAATAGATAAGTATTATCAATATAAAGAAAAGTTATTTAATAGGTATACTTCTGCTGGACATTATGTTTATGACTTAGCTGTTCAACGATATATTGTTGAAAGAGATTTAAAGTTAAATCATGGTGAAAATAAAGCTAATAATACTAAATATTACTTAGCAGTATTAAATGCTGAGTACCTTTTTGATGGTACTTATATTGATGATGAACCTGTTTATAATACCGATATCAATGGTAATGAGATCGTTAGTTTTATTGATTTAACTAGTATTACTAAAGATTATATGGATATTATTGATCTTGACCGAAAAAGAGTTGAAACTTATATTCGAGATTTAAAAGTTGATCCTGTTGATCTTGGTATTCATTGTGAAAACAAAAAAACAACTCATTGTAAATATCAACCTATTTGTTGGAAACATATCCCTAATCAAAATTCCATCTTTGCCTACCTTGGTAATCATCATGGTTTTAAAGATGAAATGGGTAACAAGTATGATCGCTTTGATCTAATTAAAGAAGGTAAGGTATCGATGATTGATGTTCCTTCTAATTATTTAAATCGAGAAAATAATCAAGTTCAACGAAACGTTGTTGAAACAAATGAATCTTATATTAATAAAAATAAAATTATTGATGGATTAAAGCAAATAAACTATCCTATTTATCATTTGGATTTTGAGACATTTCCATGTCCTTTACCTAGGTTTCAAGGTGAAAAGTGTTATACTCAATCTGTTTTTCAATTTTCTTTGCACATTGAAACTAAAGAAGGTGTCTGTGATAAAGAGAAAGATCATTACGAGTATTTAGCTAATAGCCATGAAGATTTAAGGGAAACTTTAATTCAGAAGATGATTGAGTGGATTGATATTGAAAACGGAGGGACTATTTTAGTTTACAATCAAGCATTTGAAAAAACTCGTTTAAAGGAACTAGCTGAAATATTTCCTAAATATCGTAAACAATTAATGAAAATGCGTGAGATGATATTTGATTTAATGTACTTAGTCAACACCAATAGTTCATTATATAAAGAGTTAGGATATAGTGATGAAGAAGCTAAATTGTTTAACTACTATGATTCAAAGTTAAATGGCTCTTTTTCAATTAAAAAGGTTTTACCTATCTTTAGTAATCTAACTTATAAAGGTATGGAGATAGGTAATGGGATTGAGGCAATGGTTACTTATGCTAATTATCCAAAATTGAGTCCTAAGGATTTTGAACATAAGTATCATAAATTAATTGAGTATTGTAAACAAGATACCTGGGCAATGGTTAAAGTCTTGGAAGGTTTAAGAAAGAGTGTATTGTGATGAATGAAGTATTGCTTGACAATTTAATAAAAGAATTAGTAGATAGTGGTTCTACTATCGATGAAGCAAAAATTAAAAACAAAGTAAAAACAATTATCTTTAACAATCAAGTTAATAATTTTTTGGCTGAAATAAGAAGGACGATGGAAAATTATAAAAATAATCCTGAAAATGAAATCAACCATATTTCGATAACGATTGTTATTAAAGATTATAAAATTAATTTTAATAGTGAAGGTATTAATGAACACACTTTATTTGATATTGCTTCAATTACTAAACTATTTACTTTAAAATTAATATATGAATTTATTAAAGAAGGAAAAATTCACTATGATGATAAAATAAATGATCTTTGTCCTGAGTTTACTGAATTAAATAATTATACAATTAAAGATGCAATGAAAATGTTTGGGACAATTGAAACCAAAGGTAAATTGTCTTCAGCAATCAATAAAGAAAACTTTATCCGTATTTTAGAGAGTGCCAAAATACTTGATTATTCATATGATAGTAGTAATTATACCGATATTGGATTTGTTATCCTAGGTTATGTTTTAGAATCAATTAGCAATTTATCACTCCAAGAACTAATGGATAAATATATTTTTAAACCATATGATTTAAACTTTACGATGTATAATCCAGATGGAGAAAAATATAGGTTGCTAGGTAATGGCAACAATTTAGGCATGCCTCATGATTATAAAACACGAATTAATGATGGTATAACAGGAGCAGCAGGGTTATTTTCTAATGGTTCCGATCTGTTTAAATTATTTAATCTTTTATGTAATTATGAGTTCTTTGACAAAACCTTTATTGAGGAAATGATGAATACTTATTTTCTTGATGATCGCCAAAGAAAAAGATCGTATGCGGGGATATATATATCAAATAACGATAACGATATTAGTTTTGCACCTAAAGAATATTCTAATCAAACTTTAGGCCATCAAGGATTTACTGGTAGTATTGTAATCTTTGATTTAATCAATTGCTTTCATATTAGTGTGTTAGTCGATGCAATTAAAAATAATGCCGCTAAAAAGGCTGAGAATTTTGTCCATAATTGTTATGATTTTAAAAACACTTTAGTAGAGCATACGATTGTTTTATATTTAATTATAGTTTATTACAGTAAAAACAATGTCAATTAATGTCAAACAAAAGGTAAACTCTTGCACGAAATAAAAATATAGTATATTATCATATTAAGGGAGGGAACATATGATATATCCATCTATTGATAAACTACTTAGTAAAATTGGTTCAAAATATCTATTGGTTCATGTTGTTTCAAAAAGAGCTAAAGAAATGCAAGAGACTGACTATTATCAAATGCCAGAAAAAGAATACAAATCAAAAAAGGAAATAGGAAGAGCTTTAGAAGAAGTAGCTAACGATCTAATTCATATCAAAGAATGAGTTAGATTTTTTCTATTGACAAGCTGTGTAAAAGGGGGAAATATGGAACAATTTTTAGATAATGAAATATCCCGATTAATTAGGATGGGTTCTAAAATAAAAATTGATTTTCTAAAACAAATTAAGAAGAAACTCTTATATTTTAAAAACAAAGATTATCATCCTAGTGAAGCAATCGAATTAGTTATTGATGACTTAATTAAAGCATCAATTGCTTTTTTATATGAAGATAAGGTAATAACAGGACTTAGTACTTCGATTTATCTTCCATCAAATCAAGATTATAAAATAAATATTATGGGAGGTAAAGTGAATCAAACTTTGAACATCAACAATGAGACGATGTTTGATCTAGCTTCAATTACCAAATTTTTTACAGGTTTATTGACAATTAAATTAGAGGAATTAGGTTATCTTGACTTTAATTGTAGTGTGTCTAGTCTTCATCCAGATTTTAAGTATTTAGATAATTATACAATCAAAGATATTATTGAGATGAATTTTGTGATTGAAACAGATGAGAGAGTTGATGAAGCTAAAAGTGAAGAGGAAGCTTACCAACGTTTGAAAACTGTCAAATTAAAAAAACAAAATGAAAAACACAAGTATACTGATATTGGCCTGATTGTTTTAAGTTATGTCATTGAACGAGTGGTTAATCAAAAATTAAAGGTCAATATGACTTATGATGAAATCATGAAACAATATGTTTTAGATCCACTAGAGTTAAAAGATTCAACGTATAAACCTAATAGGTTAGTAGCAGGAAATGGTAATAATGGAGTATTTCCTTATGATCCTAAATGTCAAAAATTAAATCACCCTGTTGGTTCAGCTGGACTTTTTTCAACTACTAAAGATTTAGAAAACTTAGCTAAAGAATTATACAAATTTAAATATATTAGTAAAGAAAAGCTATTAAGGTTTGGAACAATTATTGATAAAGATGAGAATAAGGGAAATTTTGGTGCTTATATTAGACATCCTTTAGGTATTCAAAAAACATTTTCACCGAATGAGTATGCTCATCATTCGTTTGCTTTTCAAGGTTCAACAGGTAGTGTGATTGTTTTCGATCCTCATAATAAGATTCATAACAGTGTCTTAGTTAATTCCCTTTTTGATGAGTGTTCTAAACGCACACCTTCATATATGGATGCATATGATACCTATCATCAGCAATTAATAAATACTAGTTTAGAATTATTGTTGATTAAAAAGTATTATGAAAATTATGTTAGGGATAAAGAAAAAGTTTATCAAAAAGTAATTATATAGTGTATAATTTAAGTGGTGGTAAGATGAAGATTGAAAAAATAAAAAAATTAAATAGTGGCAAATATAAAATTGAATTTGAGAATAAAGACAAGATAACGACGTATGATGATGTTATCTTAAAAAATAATCTGTTATATAAAAAAGAATTAGATAATACAGAGTTAAATCAACTGTACATTGACAATAAGTATTATGATGTTTACAATCGAACCGTTAACTATATAACCAAACGCTTACGTAGTGAGAAAGAGATATATCTTTTTCTAGAGAAGTTTGAGTTAGATTGGACGGATAATGAAAAAATTATTAAAGAATTAAAGAAGATAAATTTAATTAATGATTCTAAATTTACTGAAGCCTATGTTTCTGATCGCCTTAATCTAAGTAGTGATGGACCAGATAAAATTAGGAAGTCTCTTATTAATTATGGAATTGATGATAATCTTATTGAGAATGAATTAGGGCGAATTGATTCTGAACTTATTAATGAGAAAATAAATAAAATAGTAAAGAAGAAAATGGTTCATAATCATAAATATTCATTATATGTAATGAAACAAAAGTTAATGTTGGAATTAGTTAATTTAGGATATAATCGAAGTGATATTAATCCAATATTAGAAGCATATCAAGATACAAATAATAATATTGAAAAGGAATATCAAAAAATATATTCTAAATTATCAACAAAATATAGTAATCAAGAACTATATTATCGAGTCAAACAAAAACTATATCAAAAAGGATATAGTAGTTATGAAGTTGATGAAGTCATGAAAAAAGAGTAATTAATTACTCTTTTTAATTGCCATAATTAGCATTATAACTTTTATTAAGATCTTTATCGATGATATCTAGTTTATATTCTTTTCTAATATCAGCCCAAGTATTTTGTTCTAGCTTTTCATCCTTTTCAAGCATATCTTGAACGATGGTTGATAGAATATCATCTTTTATATCTTTTAGTTTAGGTTTGGCTTCTTGTTTAACTCTTAAAATAATGTGATATCCAAATTGTGTTTTAACAGGTTCCTTGGTAAATTCACCATCTTTTAATTTAACTGAAGCATCCCAAAATTCATCAACTGTTCCATCGCCTTTAACAAATTTCTCATATAATCCACCATCTTTGGCAGTACCAGTATCATCAGAATGTTCTTTAGCTAAATCTTCAAATTTTTCACCTTTATTTAATTTAGCAATTAAATCTTTAGCTTTAGTTAATGCAGCATTTTCAGCTTTTGTTTTTTCATCATCTGTCATCCCATCAGTTACTTCAGGACTAATTAGGATATGTCTAACAGTCATTTCTCCAAAAACTTTTTCATTATAATGCTTTTCAACATCCTTATCACTAATTGTTTTCTTAATATAATTTTCAACTACTTTTTGTGATTTACCAATTGAAAGAAAATAGTCTTTTAATTCCTTTTCATTTTTAAAACCATATGAGTTAATGGTTGTTAAGAAATCTTGTCCATAACTTTCAGTTTGAGCCTTAAAAGCATCGACTTGACCTTGAGCATACTCTTCAAACTCCGCATCATCAGGGAATTCTTTATTAACAATATAATCATCGATCATATTAATTAGTACTTGATAGCCACCTTGATCTTTTAATTTATCATATAATTGTTCAACACTAAATTCCTTCCCATCAATTTTTGCAATAACTTCTTCACCATTTTTTAAAGTAGGATTCTTAGTACAACCAGTTACCAAAAGACCAATACCTATCATGGTTAGTAATAATTTTTTCTTCATATAATTCTCCTTCTAAGTGTTACAATGTTACCATCACACAATTATAATGATAACAAAAAAACTGAAAAAACACAACATTTTATTAATAAGTAATCACATATCTCATATTTTTCCATAAAATAATGTGAAAAGATAAAAAAGGAGGAATGTATTATGTGTAATACTGGTATATCTAGTGCAGCAATCATTTTAGTGTTATTTATTCTTTTAATAATTATACTCGGGGCTTATATTTAGTCCTCTGACAAAAAGGAGGTGCAGAGATGACCTGTCCAGATTCTAATTGTCATGTAAAACCTTGTGGTAATTTTGGATATATAATCGTTCTCGTATTATATATTTTATTAGCAATTATTATAGGTTCATGTCTTTGGTATTAATAAAAGAGGGTAACCTCTTTTTATTGACAATTATTTTTTAAAGTCTTATAATCTTATAAGGTGATAAGATGGGAATTATTAGTGTTAAAGAGCAATTGAAAAAATTTAATAAAGAACAAGATATTATTGAGTTTGATGTATCAACAGCCACTGTTATCGAAGCAGCTAATGCACTAAATACGGAACCAGCGAGGATTGCTAAAACATTATCATTCAAAACTAATGACAAGGCAATCTTAATTGTTATGGCTGGGGATGCGAGAATTGATAATAGTAAGTATAAAGCCTATTTTAAGATTAAAGCTAAAATGTTGACACCAGAAGAAGTTTTAGACTTCACTGGTCATGAAGTAGGCGGTGTTTGTCCATTTGGTTTAAAACATGAGCTAGATATCTATTTAGATGATTCACTTAAACGTTTTAAAAACGTCTTTCCAGCCTGTGGAACGACTAACTCAGCGATTGAACTTAACCTTAAAGATCTAGAAGAAATAGTTAAGCCAATATCATGGATTGACGTTACTAAAAGATAAAATTAACTTTTTTAACTAAAAACCTTTACAAAGGTTTTTTTTTAGGGTAAAATAGTGGTAGACCGTGGAAGAAAGTGGAGTAAAGTGGGTGATTTAATGTTTATGGGAGAATATCATCATACTATTGATGATAAAGGTAGACTAACTATTCCTTCAAAAATTCGTTATGAATTGGGAGAAAGTTTTATTATTACTAGAGGATTAGATGACTGTTTATTTGTATATCCCAAAGACGAATGGGTAAATATCATTGGTAAATACCGTGGTTTACCTAATACGAAAGATGCTCGTAACTTTATGCGTTTCTTTTTATCCGGTGCGGTTGAATGTGAATTTGATAAGCAAGGAAGAATTAATATTACTTCACCATTAATGAAATATGCAGATTTAAAAAAGGAGTGTGTCATTATTGGGGTCAATGATCGACTAGAAATTTGGAGTAAGGAACGTTGGAATAACTTCATCGAAACGAATGAGGAAAATTTATCAGATATCGCAGATAATTTATTTGCATCCAATTTAAATATGTAGGTGATGTATGCATAAAAGTGTATTATATGAAGAAGCCTTAAAATATTTAAATTTAGATGATAGCAGTATAATCATTGATTGTACTCTTGGTTATGGCGGCCACAGTAGTGGGATATTAAAAGAGATAAAAAGGGGTTTTCTTTTCGCCTTTGATCAAGATGCTGAGGCTATTGAATATAGCCAAGAACGATTAAGTAAGATTGGTTCTAATTTTGAAATTATTAAGACTAATTTTATTAATCTTAAAGAAGAATTAAATAATAGAGATATAAGACCAGATGCTATTTTATATGATTTAGGAGTTTCAAGTCCACAATTAGATGTAGAAGAACGAGGGTTTAGTTTTCATAATGATGCTGCTTTAGATATGCGGATGAATCAAGACCAAAGTCTGTCAGCTTATGAAGTAGTAAATAACTATTCATATGAAGCATTAGTTGAGATCTTTTATAAATATGGAGAAGAAAAATATGCTTCTAGTATTGCTAAAGGAATTATTAAAGAACGACCAATTAAAACAACGTTAGAGTTAGTCGAAGTAATTAAAAATAATGTTCCTTTGAAATATCGAAGAGATAAACATCCGGCTAGGAAAGTATTTCAAGCAATTCGAATTGAAGTTAATAATGAATTGAATGTCTTTGAACAAAGTTTAATTCAAGCCTTAGATGTCATTAAGATAGGTGGCAGAATATGTGTTATTACGTTTCACTCACTAGAAGATAAGATCTGTAAGAGGATATTTAAAGAATATAGTTCAGTTGATCATCATTTAAAAGATTTACCAATTATTCCTGATAATCTATTACCTAAGTTTAAAGTAATTGGTAATTTCAAACCATCAAAAGATGAAATAGAAGAAAACAATCGTGCTCGAAGTGCCACACTAAGAGTTATTGAAAGGATACGATAAAATGAAAAAAAGAAAAACAAGATATACTAAAGGTGAAATATTATTAGTTAGTGGTATTGTGATGGCTGTTTTAGGTACCTTTTTAATTGAAGTTTTCTTTGGAGCTAATATTGGTCATTTAAATATGAGTGTTGAAAAAATGAAATACGATATAACTAATCAAGAAAAAAATAATGAGAATTTAGGCATGCAAGTTAATGAATTAACTGCATTTGATAAAATCAATAATATTGTAAAAGACATGGGATTAGCGTATAATAATGAAAATATAATTGTTGTTAACGAATAATGAGGTGTTATAATGGAAGAAAGAACAAGAAAAAGTAAAATAAATTGGTATATGGTACTTTTTTCTACCTTTCTTTTTTTTATTGTAATAGTATATGTAAAATATATTTATGTTGCTCTATCACCATCAGTTAACGATATTAATCTTAAAGAATTTGCTTCTAATCGTAATACCTTTTCAACCACTTTATATGCTAATCGAGGAACAATTTATGATAAAGAAGGTAATACGTTAGCTTTAAATATTGTTTCTTATACGGTGATTGCTTATTTAAGTGAAAGTAGAACGGGTAGTAATCCAACCCCCTTACACGTTGTCGATATCGAAACGACAGCTGAAAAACTTTCACCCATTTTAAATATGACTGAGGAAACACTAGTTAACTTACTTAGTAAAAAAGCCTATCAAGTTGAATTAGGACCTGGTGGAAGAGGAATAACTGTTTCAACAAAAAAAGAAATTGAAGCTTTAGAACTACCTGGGATTGGTTTTATTGAAAACTATAAACGTTATTACCCGAATGGAGATTTTGCTTCTTATGTTATTGGCTATGCTAGACAATATGAAGAAGAAGTTACTGCTAATAATAAGTCTAAAATTAATTATAAAATAGTAGGGGAATTAGGAATTGAATCCAAGTATGAAGATATATTAAAAGGAACTAATGGTTACTTACAATATGAACAAGATCGCTTTGGCTATAAAATACCTGACACCCCAGAAGATCGAAAACCTGCTATTGATGGAAATAATATTTATTTAACCTTAGATTCTAATATTCAAAGATTTGTTGAAACTGCTGTCAAGGAATCAGCTCGAACTTATAATCCAGAATGGATAAATTTAACAGTTATGGATGCTAAAACAGGAGATATTTTAGGTAATTCTTCAATGCCATCATTTAATCCTAATATTAAAGATATTAAGAATTATGAAAATCATCTTGTTTCATATTTATATGAACCTGGTTCAACGATGAAAATATATACTTATATGTGTGCGATGGAATCAGGTAAGTATGTTGGTAGTGATACCTTTAAATCAGGGACGATTCAAATTGGTGATAAACCTGTTAATGATTGGAATGGTAAAGGTTGGGTGGTTATTGATTACGATAAAGGTTTTGAATATTCAAGTAATGTTGCGATTGCTAATTTAGTTCAAAATGTCATCGATAAAAATGATTTAAGAGATTGTTTAACGTCGTATGGTTTTAGTCAAAAAACGGATATTGAATTACCAAGAGAGTTAGTTGGCAGTTTAAACTTTAACTATCCAATTGAAGTTGTTACAGCTGGATTCGGTCAAGGAATTACAACTACTGCTATTCAACAACTGCAAGCTCTAACCATTATTGCGAATAATGGCTCACTAGTTAAACCTCACATTGTTGATAAAATTGTCAATCCTAACAACAATTCTATTATTTATAAAAGCAAGTTAGAAAAAGGTGACCCTGTTGTATCTGCAGCTACTATTCAAAAAATAAAAGCATTAATGTCAAATACAATATATGGAACAGGTGAAGGTACAACTGGTACAGCTTATGCAATTCCTAATTTTGATATTATTGGGAAGACAGGGACCTCTCAAATTTATGATAATAAATTAGGTAAATATCTAACCGGATATAATGATTATATTTATTCATTTGCTGGAATGTTTCCAAAAGATGATCCAGAGATTATTGTCTATGCTTCAATGAAAAAACCAACTTGGGGTAGTAGTGCTGCTATAAATGTTGCGACCAAAGAAGTTATTAAAAACACAGCTAAATACTTAAATATTTTTGGTGAACAAGCAGTTAAAACAACTGTTCAAGAACATCAAATGAAATCTTATTATAATAAGAAATTAGAAGATGTTGTTGCTGAATTAGAAGCTAAACAGATTGAAGTAATTGTTTTAGGTAGTGGCGATAGAGTTATAGAGCAATACCCAAAACCAGGAGTAAAGGTTTTATCACATGATAAAGTCATCTTACTGACTAATGGTAATGATCTTTTAATGCCTGATATTACTAATTGGTCAAAATCCAATATTATTGCCTTATGTAATTTAATTAAAATAGATTATGAATTTGAAGGTTATGGTTATGCTGTTAATCAATCAATTAGTATTAATAAACCAATTTTAGATGAACCCCTAAGAGTTGTTTTAAAACAAAAATACCAATCCGAAATCGATAACAATTTAAGTTAATAAAAGATAAAGAATAAATAGTTCTTTATCTTTTAATATCATAATTAATTGGTAAAACTTGACAAATACTTAAAAAAATATATAATAACAGGTACTAAAAGGGGGGTAACATGGTAAATACAAGTAAGATAGGTAATGACGATATATTTAATTACTATTATCAAATGATTTCAAAAGAAGGAAATCAAGTTTATATTGATGCAATATTGAATAGACATCCTAATTACGATATCTCTTCTTTTCATAAAGAATTATTTGATAATGTTTTTATTGAGGCTTATGGTTTAGACTTTATAATTGATAATATTGATTATCTTCATTATTTTACTTTAGAAGAAGCAATTAATACAAAACAAGTTGAAAAGTTAAAATATGTTTGTTCTCAACCTAACTTAAAATTGTTATCATCAACCTTTGTTTTAAATCCTCATATCAATATTGATCTTTTAAAAAAAATAAATTCTATAGTTAACTCAGACAATGCTGATATTATATCGTCAACACGTAATCTCAATCAAAAGAAAGTTGATAGTCTTAACCGTTTTATCGAAGATAAGCAACAACAAGCCATATTGGATTTCTTTATTAAAAAGTTTGAGAAGTATGAGATAACAAATAATTTAGATTTAATTATTGACCATATCGACAATCCTCATTTAAATAAATTAATTCAAGTTATTAATGATAATTACTTTCATGATACCAGTAGAGTAGAAGATTTTATTGAATTATTTAATTCTCAACTTATCTTATTAGATAAGTTGGAAATAAACCCTGAAACGATTCAAATGTTTAATTTAAATCGTCCTGAATATCAAATAAAAACCAATCAAGATTTATTAAACTTATTAGATATTAGAGATAACTATCATCAATCTTTAATTGATAAAAGTGATAATTTAACTGAACTTAAAAAAACCATTATTAATAATTATTTTAATTTAGATGAGTTAGAATTTAATTATAAAACAAATAAATATCGTCAAGTTAATTTAATTAGTAATGAACTATTATTAATTGAAAAGATAAACCAAATTGAAACTAAAAAGGATTTAAAACGTTATTGTTTATCTATTAAAAACCAATCAAATTTTTTTATTGAAACTGATAGGGATTATAATCAGATATGTGCGGATGATTTAGTAAAGTCATTAACACAAGTACCTCATATTATAAAAAGTCAAAATATGATTAAATTAGATGGTCAAGCTTTTAAAATATTAGTTCATAAGATAAAAGGGTATGGTAATTATAAATTAGCACTCCAATTATATGATGATATTAGTAAATGGATTCAACCATCATATCCAAGTAGTTATATTTCAACTAGTTTAATATCCGATAAATTTATGGGTACTGTAGAAGCTAGTGGTACTACCTTAGGGTTTAATAATATTGAAGCTAGTGATATTTATGATATGGGTCCTTTGGATATATATACTTCTAGTAAAAAATTAGAAAAATGCAAACTATGGAATCTTCTTTGGAACAACTGGTAAACCAGGGGCTCATTAGCCCTGATGAACTAAGATGGCGCCGTCGCCAGTAAGGATGTGATGATGCGCCTT
>JAQUFI010000071.1 GCA_028684735.1 Bacilli bacterium
TCACGCCAGTGGCAGCGCAGAGTAGCTATGTATGGAATGGATAAACGCTGAAAGCATATAAGCGTGAAGCCACCTTCAAGATGAGTTTTCCCATTTATTTATTAAAGTAAGTTCCCTTGTAGACTACGAGGTTGATAGGTTAGAGGTGGAAGTTTGGCAACAAATTAAGCTGACTAATACTAATAGAACGAGGATTTAATCCTATTTAAATCTTAATTTATGAATAATTATTACCACATTATCATGTTTTCAGAGAATTATTTCTCTAATATAAATTGGTAACGATAGCAAAGTGGATACACCTGTTCCCATCTCGAACACAGTAGTTAAGCACTTTCACGCCGAAAATAGTGTAAGCGAAGATAGGTAGTTGCCAATTTTTTTTGTGCAAAAATTTTGTCAAATATTAAATAGTAATATAAATAGTAAAAAGGTTGTCATAAATCTTTTTTTTTTGATATAATAATAGTGGTGATAGATATGGAATATAAAATAACAACGCGTAGTGAATTAGAGACAATTGAACTAGCACAAAATTTAGAATCAGAAAAATTTCCAAACATGATCATTTGTTTAAATGGTGAATTAGGAAGTGGAAAAACAGTTTTTACAAAAGGATTTGCGAATGCTTTAGCTGTATCAGAAGTAATTACTTCTCCTACTTTTACTGTCATCAAAGAGTATAAAGGTGAACTATCTTTATATCATATGGATGTATATCGTTTAAATGGTAATACCGAAGGTATTGGAATAGAAGAATACTTTAATAAAAATGGTATTGTGGTTATTGAATGGGCTGATACAATTAAAGATATTTTACCAGAAGAAAGAATTGATATTAAGTTTGTTGTTTTAGATGAAAATAAACGAGTTATTATTTTTAAACCTTATGGTAAAAAGTATGAAGAATTATGTGAGGCGGTACTATGAATTATTTATTCATAGATACCTCCTCTTCTAATGTTATTGTAGCAATAATAAAAGATACCAAGATAGTATCTTGTTTTAATAATAAGATTGATAATGATCTATCAGTTAAAATATTTTCAATCATTGAAACAGTATTTGAAGATAGTGGAATTACTCCTAGCGATATTGATACCATCTTTGTTGTTAATGGACCAGGTTCATTTACAGGCGTTAGAATAGGTGTTACAATTGCTAAAACCTATGCTTGGTCACTAAATCTTAAAGTTGTTCCTATTTCTAGTTTAGAGTTAATGGCGACAACTAATTTTGATGGGGACTATATTGTACCGATGATTGATGCTAGAAGGAATTTTGTCTATGGTGGTGTATATGATCGAGATTTAAAGGCTAAACATCCTGATCGTTATATCGATATTGATGAATTAAAGTCATTAGTACCAACTAATAGTGTTTATGTATCTTATGATGAACTAAATATTGAACATCTTAAACCTAAGATTGATTTAATTAAAATAATTAAGCAACATTCAAATGATGAAGGGGTTAATCCTCATCAATTAAATCCTAATTATTTAAAGAAAACAGAAGCCGAAGAAAATTTAAATAAGGATAAGATATGATTAAAGAGATTGATGATTTAAGCTTATTGAATGATTTGACCAATGATTACCGAGTAACGATGAATCCTTACACTAGGATTATGGGTTATGAGATTGATCATAAAATAGTAGGTTTTATTGATTATTCGATTATATATGATAAGGCAGAGTTAAATTATATTATCGTTTTAAATAATTATCGAAATCAGCACATTGCGTCAGAGCTAATGGATTACTTTATTTTGGATATTAATAACAATGGATGTCTTAATATTACTCTAGAAGTAAAAAAATCTAATCAATCTGCTCTTAATTTATATCGAAAGTATGGTTTTAAAGAAGTAGGTATTCGTTCTAATTATTATCAAAATGAAGACGGTATCTTAATGATGAAGGTGATGTAATGTTAAGTAAATATATTTTAGCTATTGAAACTAGTTGTGATGAAACTAGTGTATCTATTATTAAAAATGGTTACCAAGAGATAGCAACTGTTGTTTTATCACAAATGGATATTCATGCTGATTATGGAGGGGTAGTACCAGAAATAGCTAGTCGTAATCATATTCAAAATATTACCTTAGTAATCGAAGAGGTATTAACTAAGGCAAATATGACAATAGAAGAAATAGATGCTATTGCTGTTACTTATGGACCAGGTTTAATTGGCTCATTATTGATTGGTCTAATGGCTGCTAAAACACTATCTTTTATTTATTGTAAACCATTAGTCCCGGTACATCATATCGCAGGTCATATATATGCGAATAACTTAGTAAAGCCAATGGAGTTCCCATTAATTGCTTTAGTGGTAAGTGGTGGTCATACTGATTTGATTTATATGAAAGAGGACTATAACTTTAAACGCATTGGGGGAACGTTAGATGATGCGGTAGGGGAGGCTTATGATAAAGTAGCCAGGGTAATGGGTCTATCTTATCCAGGAGGTCCTGAAATTGATAATTTAGCTAAAATTGGTGAAGATACATACTCCTTGCCAACCCCTTTAGATGATGATAGTTATAATTTTAGTTTTAGTGGTCTTAAGAGTGCTGTTATCAATCTAATTCATAATGAAGAACAAAGAGGAAATATAATCAATGTTCCAAATCTAGCAACTTCCTTTCAAAATCGAGTTATCAATATTTTAACTAAAAAAACCATGAGAGCATTAGAAGAATATCAAGTTAAGAATTTAATTGTTGCGGGAGGAGTAGCTGCTAATTCAGGACTTCGTACTAAATTGACCGAATTATGTTTAGAAAAACATATTAATTTAACAATTCCTTCAATTAAATACTGTACGGATAATGCAGCTATGATTGGAGCAGCTGGATACTATGCTTATAAATTAGATCGAATAGATAATTTGGATGTCAATGCGAAAGCGGTCACAGAATTACAATAGGAAGTGATATATTGTTAAAAGAAAAATTACTTTTATTACGCTCAAAATTAATTAGTATGAAAGTTAGCGAAGACAGTGACTGCTTAATCAATGGTCATGATTATAATGAATGGGAAAAGCATCTTTGGTCTGAAACGGGGTATTTATTAGGGATAGAATCATTTTCTCTATCTAAACCTAAAACAACTTTTTATTATATAAAAAGATGTAATAAATGTGGTAATTATGAAACCATTTATGATAAACCAAAGGTGTTGACAAAATAAAACTAGTAGTATTAATAATAATTTAAATATTCAAAAACAACTAGTTTAAAATACTTTAATATTTTTTATATGTGCAAGGATAAGTATAGTATCATTATTGATTGTACCATTATTTGAATTTTGACTATTGGAATGAAGAAACAGAAAAATGATTAATAAAATATTGAATGATGAATAAAGAAACTTACCATAACTATATTAAAAAAGAAAGACATGAAATTAAAAATCATGTTTTTTAATTTATACCAATCAATATAAAATAGATAATAAATATTATAAATAATCTAGGAAGTTGTTTATGTTTCCGTTTTCTCCATATTTACAATCAGCAAAGATTGTGATATAATTACGTTAGATTATAGTAAAAGAGGGTAATAATGAAGAGACTAGTTATATTCTTATTATTAGTTATTATTTTTCTAACAGGATGTGGAAAAAAAGAAAATACAATTGTTATGGTGACAGAAGCTGGATTTGCACCATATGAATATTATGAAAACGGGAAAGTAATAGGTGTTGATATCGATATTGCTAAAGAAATCGCTAAACACTTAGGAAAAGAACTCATTATTAAAGATATTGATTTTGATTCTATTATCAATGAACTTAACAGCGGTAAGGCTGATTTTGCTTTGGCTGGAATGTCAATTACGGAAGAAAGAAAAAAAGAAATTGATTTTTCAATCGAATATTCAGAGAGTAAACAAGTAATTGTTGCTTTAAAAGATAGTAATATAAAAACGGTTGATGATTTAAAAAACAAAAAAATTGTTGTTCAACTAGGAAGTGTAGCTGATATTTTTGTATCTTCAGAATTATCAGAGGCAACTGTTATTCAACAAAAAAAATTTTTGAGTGCAGCCCAAGACGTCAAGAGTGGTAAGGCTGATTGTCTAATTATGGATGCACTTCCAGCTAACGAATTGGTAAAGAATAATAAGGAGTTATCTGTTTTAAGCGTTGATTTATTTACTGATAGGTATGCAGTTGCTGTAGCTAAGGGGAATGAAGAACTTCTTGATGAAATAAATAAGGTCTTAGATAAGTTAATGGAAAATGGTAAGATTGAAGAATACATATTATACCATACTAGTCGTTAGGTGATAAAATGGATAATTTATATAAAACATTAATATATGATGATAGGTATTTGCTTATCTTAGAAGGTTTAAAAAACACTTTAATTATTACCATAGGAGCCATTATTTTGGGCATGATAATTGGATTAATGATTGCTCTTATAAAAAATAATTATAAAGAAAATAAAACTCATAAATTATTAAATGTCTTGGCTAATTTATATGTTACGGTCATTAGGGGAACTCCTGTTTTATTGCAACTAATGATCATCTATTATATTATTTTTAAAACATCAACTCTTAATATATTGATTATTGGTATATTAGCTTTTGGAATTAATTCTGGTGCTTATGTATCAGAGATATTTAGAACTGGTATTGAGTCGATTGATAAGGGACAAATGGAAGCAGGTAAAAGTATTGGTCTTAGCTATTCACAAATTATGAGATATATTATTTTACCTCAAGCTATTAAGAATGCGATGCCCGCCTTAGGTAATGAATTTGTTACCTTAATCAAGGAAACGTCAGTTGCTGGTTATATTGGTATCAGAGATTTAACTAAATCAGGCGATATTATTGCTTCTAGAACTTATGATTATTTTTTCCCACTTATTATTACAGCGCTTATTTATTTAGCACTTACTTTAGGGATAACCAAACTTTTAAAGAAGTTTGAAAGGAGAAATAATAATGCTTAAGGTGACGAAAGTAACAAAAAAATTTGATACAACCCTAGCATTAGATAACGTAAGTTTAGAAATTAATAAAGGGGATCGAATTGTTATTATTGGTCCTAGTGGTTGTGGGAAATCGACGTTACTGAGATGTATTAATGGTATTGAAACACCTACTAGTGGAAAAATAGTGTATAAAGGAACAAATATTGAGAAACTTGATAAAAATAAGTTTAGACAAAAAGTTGGTATGGTTTTTCAAAACTATAATTTATTTAATCATCTTACAGTTAAAGAAAACCTTACCTTAGCACCGATAAAATTAAAATTTCTAACTATTGAAGAGGCTTTTTCGAAAGCTACGAAACTATTAAATGCGATTAAATTAACATCTAAAATAAATGAACTTCCTCAGAATTTATCGGGTGGTGAAAAACAAAGAATTGCAATTATTAGGAGTTTAATGTTATCCCCAGAGATAATGTTGTTCGATGAACCAACTAGCTCTTTAGATCCTGAAATGATTAATGAGGTTCTCGAATTAATGAAGAAATTAGCCAATGAAGGTATGACGATGGTGGTTGTTAGTCATGAAATGACATTTGCTGAATCTTTTGCAACGAGAGTAATCTTTATGGATGAAGGAAAAATTATCGAAGAAGGAACTTCTAATCAAATTTTTAATCAACCTAAAACTGAAAGGCTTCAAAAATTTTTAGATAAAATAAAATTATAGAAAGAAGGTAAAAAATGTTTATTAATGTAAACAGTGAAATAAAACCTTTAAAAAAAGTTTTATTGCATAGAC
>JAQUFI010000072.1 GCA_028684735.1 Bacilli bacterium
TGATTTTATAATATTTTCTAGATGGTCCTTCATTTGATTCAACTAAATATGTTTCAGTATACTTTTCGTTAGTTAATCTTTTAAGTAATGGATATATAGTACCTTCATTTATATCTACCACTTTAGATACTTCCATTATTAATTCATAACCATACATATCTCTTTTAGCAACTGAAAATAATACGATTAATTCAAGAACCCCCTTTTTAAATTGGATATTCATAAATCACCTCAACTACAATTCTATACTAACTACCTGACATTGTCAAGTACTAAAATATTTATATTAGCTAATTAATATTATTCGTGTTAAAAATATATATAATAAAAAGATTCACTTTATAGTGAATCTTACTTTTGTACCTTTTTTAACACTTTTACTTCTTCATAGTTATAAGTTAATCTATCTTCTAGAAAATCAACTTGTAGTATTCCGTTATTCATCTTATTATTAATTGATAAATTGATGATTTCATTTAAAATATACTTTTCGATTGTTCTTCTGACTTCTCTAGCACCATATCTTGTATAGTTCATTTTACCCATTAAAAATTCCATAGCACTATCAGATAGTGTAATAACTATATTGATGTTTTTACTCTGATTTATTTTTTCTTTAATCCTTTTGATTTGATTATGGATTATCACTTTAATCATATCTTTAGTTAAATTATTAAAAACCATTACTTCATCAATTCGATTGAGAAATTCAGGACGAAGACGGCCCTCTAGAGCTTTATGATATACCCCTTTATCTTGAACATTATCATTTGCACCAAAGCCGATTGATGCCTTATTAGCTTCAAAGGTTCCTATATTACTAGTCATGAAAATTAAATTTTTAGAAAAATCGACATCTTTTTGTTTATTAGTTTTAGCCTTACCTTCATCAAAAATATGAAGGAATATATCTAATACCTCAGGATGTGCTTTTTCTATTTCATCTAATAAAATCACAGCCTTAGGATTAGTAATAATCTTATCAAAAACAGTTGTCTCGCCATCATCATCATAACCTACATAGCCAGGAGGGGCCCCTATTAATTTGCTGACTGTGTGCGATTCTTTATATTCGCTCATATCAATCCTGATTAAATTATCTTCATCATTGCCAATATGTTCACTAATCTTTTTAACAACTTCAGTTTTCCCAACTCCTGTTGGACCAACAAATAAGAAAACAGCTTTAGCTCCTGCTTCTTTAGATACACCAAAATCCGCAATTTTTAATCTTTGAATGATATTTGCTATAACCACATCTTGTCCAATAATCTTATCCTTTAACATCTTTTCTAAATTAAGATAAGATATTGTGATATTTTCTTTGACTTCTTTCTTTTTAGGATCTTTTATTGCTTTCTTTTCTTCTTTTGGTTTATTATACTTTTCTTCAACATCTAATTTTTCATCCCATTCGAAAATAAAGTAATCAAGTAATTCACATACTTCAAGACTATTAGCCTCAAAATTTGTTAAAGTTAGTTCTATAATTTTATCAAAAACAACTCTTTCATATAATTCTAACTCTTCAAAAAATAATTTTTTATCTTCTTTCTCTGTTCTATGAACTAATTCTAATTCTGAATACTTTAATAAATCATATTCTTCTTTACTAGGTTTGGCAATATCTAAGAATATTCTCATAAAACAATTATCAATTACCTTTTTATTATAATCGATGTTATAGTCATATTCGGTATCAATTGTTTTATCAGCAGAAAACTTTAAAATATTAACTAATTTTTTATTGTATGCTATTAGATCATCTGATTTCCCTTGATTAGACTTTTCAATATAACTATATATATTCTTATCAAATTTTTCTAATAATGGTTTTAAAATTGGCATCAACATTTCTTTATCTTGATGAATTAAATTTGCAATTCCAAAATAAGTAACCAAAATTTGTTTTCTTAAATTATAATCATCAAAATATTTGATAATTTTATTCATATTTGTAATTGATGATTTTAATTCAGTCATTAATAAAATAAATGGATTAAATGAAACAGTATTATCAATACTAAATAACCCCTGTAACTCTTCCTTAGTAAAATCACTTTTTTCTAATGTTTCAAGTAAATCATCTACATTAATTTTTTGTTCTTCGATACATTCCTTTAACATTTTTTCACTTATGTCTAACAGAGTTGACAAACTTTTGATGCTTTCGTTTTTTACTTCTTGCATAACCAAATCCTCCCAATGTTACTTTTATTATATCATTCTTAATTTTTAATATAAAGGTTTTTAAACAGAAATTAAAAAATTGTTAAAATTGAGATATTAATAATTATTAATTATTCTTTCCCATATACTTAATTAGGATGTGATATATGTTTTTAAAATTTATTCGTTTTTTGTTTAAAGACTTTTATTTATTTACCGCAGCTTATAGTAATAATGTCTTTCCTGATCCCCTTTCTAAAGAAGAGGAAGAAGAATGCATTCAAAAATCTCTTTTAGGTGATAAGGATGCTCGCAATAAACTAATTGAACATAACCTCAGATTAGTAGCTCATATCGTCAAAAAATACGATCACAAAAAAGAAGAGATCGACGACTTAATAAGTATTGGTGTAATCGGTCTTATAAAGGGGATTGATAGTTATAGCTATAAACGCGGTACTAGAATTACTACTTATTGTGCTAGATGTATTGAAAATGAAATATTGATGTATTACAGAAGCGATAAGAAAAATAATAAGAATATCAGTTTAAATGATTCAATTGGTTTTGATAAAGATGGTAACGAGATCTCTTTTTTAGATATTCTTAAAACACCTAAACCAGATTTTGCACTAGACATTCATAATCAAAATAATATTGATTTATTAAAAGATTATTTTAAAGTTTTGAATCCAAGAGAAAAAGAAATAATTTCTAAAAGATACGGAT
The DNA here is from genome assembly GCA_028684735.1 of Bacilli bacterium. Lineage (GTDB taxonomy): Bacteria > Bacillota_I > Bacilli_A > RF39 > UBA660 > UBA5364. The sequence goes on from JAQUFI010000072.1 coordinate 2,899, forward strand.
TAAATAATCAAGATGAAGTTACTCAAAAAATGATTGCTCAAGAATTAGGTATTTCCAGAAGTTATGTTTCTAGAATTGAAAAAAGGGCTTTGACTAAGATGTTAAGAGAATTTATTAAAAACAAAAAAAATAGCTAAGCTATTCTTTTTTTGTTTTCTTCATATAAACGATTGATGTTTTCATAATCAACTATATCAAAAAAGTTTTCAATATATTCCTTCTTATTATTTTCATAATTAATATAATAAGCATGTTCCCACATATCCATTGTCATCAGTGGTATATCATTATCCATATATGGAGTATGCTGATTAGTAGTATTAACTATTTCAATATCGTTATTAGCTTTTAATACTAGGAAAGTATAACCTGATCCTTTTAATGACATAGCTGTTTCTGTAAAAACAGTCTTAAAATTATCATAGCTTTGATATTTCTTTTCAATTGCTACTTTGATTGCTTTAACTGGTACATTATTTTTCTTAGGACTAACACTATTCCAATATAATTCGTGGTTAAGTACTCCTCCTAAATTAAATTTAATATTTTCTAAATCGTTCTTATCAAACAAATCTAAATGATATACCAAATCTTTTAAACTGTATTCATAATTATAATTATTTTTAGCTAATAAATTATTTAAGTTTTTTAAATACCCTAAGTAATGCTTATTATAATGTAATCCCATTGTATGTGTATCGATAAAAGGTTCTAATGAAGCGAAATCATAATTTAAGGTCATTCTAACATACATATAATCCCTCCTTATTTTATTGTATTACTAATATTATAAAATATTTTATAAAGTAATACAACTACAATTTCAATTGTTTAATCTTTTCAGGGTTATTATCTACTCTACTTGGATTTAATTCAAATAAGAAATTTGATGTATTACCATAAATATTATTATTGGTCTTTCTAACCTCCTGAATTATTCCCTTATCTATTAGTGGTACAATCATTCTTTCGAATATTTCCTTTTGTCTTTTTTTATCGTTATAGTGGTTATAGAACGATGTAAAGTCACTTACCGTTTTTAAGCCTTTCATCGATAAAATATAATTTAAAGTCTGATAATCTAAACTAGTTAATTTAGATGGAGTACTACTAGCAATCCCATGCATAATATATTCTTTTTCTAACTCTACTTTAACATTTTCAAGCATGTAGTTAATAAAGAAACTGATGTTACAATACTTCTTAACATCTCTAATAACTAAGTAGTATTTATTCTTTTGAAGTTTTATACCACGATTAAATATAACATATGGATATACTTCATTATTGAGTAAATACCACATACTCATCGTCCTACTAGTTCTTCCGTTGATATCATAGTAAGGATGAATATAGACTCCATAGAAGTGCATTATTTGTGATTTAATATAATAATCAGTTGGTGTTCTATTGGCATTATTGGATTGAATATATTCAAATAATTTATTCATGTATTCATCGATATATTCTGGTTTTATTCCCATATCATATTTAGTACCTAAGTCATCTTTTTCTGAACCCATATCTAATCTATCAGAAAAGTAGATGAATACATCGTTATTGCGGTAGTATTCCCCCATATTAGATAGATCATTAGGTTCTAGTAAATCTTCAGATAGTATTGAGTATAATGTTTTTAAATTATCCTTATTTATATCCTTACCTTCTAAGATATATTTATATCCACGATAAAGATTTAAAATTCTTTGTCTTTTTTTAGGATCTTTGATTTCTAATGAATCATTGATTACTTCTTTAACGGTTTCTACATCATCTTTATAACCTTCGACGACATTATTAGATTGAATTTCATGTGATAGTAATACTTTCTCAGAGAAGCTTTTACTATTCATATACTTTTCGCCATCTAAAAATTTTTCCAAATCTTCCTTTAATATTTGAAAGCGATCACTATTAATATATAATTTTCTATCTCCCATTAATTGTAAAGGAAGATATACTTTTGGACTCATCTGTTTTTTCATATTATCACCAGTTCAAATATTTTAACATAAGAGGTGGTTATATGCAAATAAAAAGGGTTATTCACCCTCGTATAAGTATTCTTCCATTTTCTTTTTATTTTCTCCTCTTAAGGGAACACACTTTTTGTAATTTTCTTTTTCTTTTAATATTTCATGGCTCATTTCTTTACAACCTGGATAACCACAAGCTCCACAGTTATAACCTGGTAATAAGTCTAATACTTTTTCGATATCGATATCCTCTTCATTTAATTTTGAATCGACAAATACTAGTAATACCGCTAATAGGAAAGCTATTCCTGTTAATATAAAAATACCAATCATTTTTTACACCCTTTACAATTTCCACAATCAGAACAATTATTATTTTTCTTATACAATATAATATTAATTATTACCAATGCTATCAGTAATATGTATCCCATTATAGATACCTCATAAATACGAGTGACATAATAGCCGCTGTTAAAAGAGCTATCGGAATGCCTTTAAACGATGGTGATATATCACTTGTCTCTAGTCTTTCTCTTATAGTTGAAAAGATGTAGATAACTAAAGTAAAACCAATACTACTTCCTAAACTAAAAATTAATGTTTCAGCAAAGCTATAAGAGTTGTTAATTACTAGAAGAGTTGTGCCTAATACAGCACAATTAGTAGTAATAAGTGGTAAGTATAGCCCCATAGTATTGTGAATGCTAATAAAGTATTTTTTTAATATTATATCCATTAATTGAACCATAGCCGCTATTACTAAAATAAACATAATAGTTCTTAAATAGATAGTATCAGTTGGTACTAATATATAATAATAAATTAAATATGTAATAATACTAGAT
>JAQUFI010000073.1 GCA_028684735.1 Bacilli bacterium
AAACAAATATATGAATCTAATATTAGAACTAAAGCAATTATGACTCCTATTGGTTATAAAGAATTGTTTGATTATTTTAGTAATAAAAAAGGTTTAGAAGAATGTTTAGAGCTAATTAAACAGAGAAGTCGAAAATATGCTAAAAGGCAATATACTTGGTTTAACAATCAAATGGATATCAATTGGTTTGAAGTTGATTTAGATAATTTTGATTATACTGTTAAAGAAGTATTTGATTATATTAAAAAAAATCCTTAAACAAAGGAATTTTTTTATGATATAATTATAACAGGATTATGTTATGCAGGAGGTATTTATGATTTGTGAATATTGTCAAACAAAAAATAATAAAACATCTAAGTTTTGTCATGAGTGTGGTAAATCATTAATTAAAACAAATAATCAGATTGAAGATATAAAACCAGAATTAATTACCAAGAAAGAAATTAAACCACATCCTGTGGTTGTCTATCTTAAGTTTATATTATCATTTTTATTAAAACCAATGACGACTTTGAAAAAGGAGATTAATAAATTTGAAGATTATAAAAAAACCTTAATCTTAAGCAGTCTTATTGTACTTTTCACATCTTTTTTGACTCTTCTAAATATTATTATATCATCGATAATAAAGAATAACTTTAATGGTACTATTTTAGATTATTTGAAAACCTTTAATAATAATTCAGTTATATATTTTGCTATTTTAATTTTAATTACGTTAATTTATTTTTTAACTAGTATTGTTATTAAAAAAGAACCTCACTTTTTTAGATTGTTAGGAATTACAACTATATCAGTTATTCCTTTAGTTATTGGGTTATTGGTATTTATGCCTCTTAGTAAAATGATTAGTATTGGTTTAGGAATGTTTATTGCGATAGCGAGTATTATTTATACTCTTCTTATTTTAAGTGAAACGATGAGTAGGGAATTTGAACTCAGTGATAGCAATCTTAAAATACACTTTAATTTAATTTGTTTAACTCTCTTAATGATGTCAGCAATCTATGCTTATCTTCATATTATAAATTAAAAAAGATATTAAGATTCAACTTTAATATCTTTTTTTACATTCATAACAACGGGTAGAATAATTGGTTTTCTTCCTGTTTTTTCATATATAAACGGGGTTAAGGTTGTAATAACCTCATTTTTTATATCAGTATAATTAATTGGTTTTTTAAGTTTTGAAGTAATCGCTTTTTTAGCTAAAACTTCTAGCTCTTTTAAAAGTTCAATATTATCGTTAACCAGAACAAAACCTCTAGTTGTAATATTAATTTTACCTAATAATTGATTATTATTAGTATCTAAATTAGCAATTACAATTACAATTCCATCACTAGCCATTACTTTTCGGTCTTTCATTACCGCGTTACTGACATCACCAATTCTATTGCCATCAACATAAATATCACCAGCTTGAACATAACCTGAATGTTTAATTTTGCCTTTATACACAGATAAAACTTCACCATTACTTAAGACAAAAGTATTTTCTTTTGGTATATCACATTCAATCGCAATATCTGCGTGTTTTTTTAACATGCGATATTCACCATGAACAGGCATCACATATTTAGGTTTCATTAAACGAATCATTAATTTTAATTCTTCAGCACTACCATGTCCACTTGTATGAATATCACTTAATGAGGTATTAGTATAGACTTCTACACCCTTTAAATATAATTTATTAATGGTTCTAGAAATGCTTAGCGCATTACCTGGAATAGCTGAAGAAGAGAAAACCACGACATCCTCTGGTTGCAATTTAATTTGACGATGGTTGCCATTAGCAATTCGACTAAGAGCTGCTAGTGGTTCACCTTGACTACCAGTACAAAGTAAACATACTTTTTCAGGTGGTAATTTATTAGCTTCTTCTGGACTAACAAACACTTCTTTATTGGTGATATAACCACCTTGAATTGAAATATCAATATTATTTTCCATACTACGCCCAAAAGTTGCAATTTTACGACCATTTCTGGCACATGTATCGACAATATGTTTTAAACGATAGATATTAGACGCAAAAGTCGCAATAATAACTCTACCATCATGACGACTAATGATATCTGATAAAGCTTCGTCAACTTTTGATTCACTTAATGATACCCCGTCATTTAGGGCATTCGTACTATCGCTTAATAATAAGGTTACTCCTTGCTTACCAATCTCTGCCATCTTATGTAGATTAGCAATTGGACCAATTGGAGTGAAATCAAATTTAAAGTCACCAGTTGAGACAACTCTACCATTTGGGGTATTAATACATATCCCATGTGAATCAGGTATTGAATGCGTTGTTTGAAAAAACCCTGCTTCAATATATTTAAATTTTACTTTTAAATCTTCAGTTAAAGGTATAATGTTTTTATACTTAATATTGCGATCTTCTAATTTTCTCTTCAGTAAACCAATTGCTTGATTAGGAGCATAAATAATAGGAATATTAACCGCTTGTAATAAAAATGGTATTCCCCCGATATGATCTTCATGACCATGGGTAATAAATAAAGCTTTAATTTTTGTTTCATTTTTCTTTAAAAATGTAAAATCAGGAATGACATAATCAATTCCCATTAACTCTCCAGCTGGGAAAGTTACACCCGCATCGATAATTACAAGTTCATTATTATGCATTACACAATACATATTTTTTCCTACTTCACCAAGTCCACCTAAAGCAAATACTTTAGTATCTTCATTTTCGAAAAATTTCATATATTCTCCTTTCTATATAAATTTATTTAAAAATTTAACTATTACATTATATCTTTTTTTAGTGACTTTGTCCAGTCTTAGAAAAAATTATATTTGGAACTTTGTGAATAATGTGTTAAAATATTCATATAGGGTAGGAGGATTTATGAAAAAGTTATTAATGGTTTGTAGTTTATTTGTTCTATTAGTAGGTTGCGGGAATAAGGAGTTAGATCAGGCATATGAAAAGATGCAGATAGATAGTAAAGAGATGAATGGCTATTCTTTAGATTTAAGGATTTATGGGACATTAGATAATCTTAATATAAATGAAATAGTAAAAATTGATAATCATCAAAATAAAGATTTTGAAATAAAATATTTTAATCAAACAGGTGAAGAGACAATTTATATTAAAGATAATAAAGTATATACATTAAAAGATGGAATTTATATTGAAACTAATCAACCAGTTAAATATGATAATCCAAATATTTATTTAGAAGGTTTAAAGGATATCAAAAAAAGTGAAAAGTCAATTAAAAAAGATGGATATGATGTTTATGAAGTAACTGTTAGTAAAGATACTGTAGCTAAAATAATTGAAGATGCGGAATTAAATATTAAAGTTACGAAAGATGTTAAAGCCGAAATTTCCTTAGATGATGAAGGATATGTTTATCGTATTATCTATAATATCGATGATATTGTAATTAATGCTTGCTATTATGGAATAAATAATTCAAAAGAAATAAGAGTCCCAATTGCTGATGAAATCATTATTAAGGAAGAATTAAACAATTAAAAGAACAAGTGAAAACTTGTTTTTTAATTTTTAAAAAAACCAACAATATCGCTAAAAAATTAATAATAAAAATTATGCATAATAATCATGTCTTTTTACTAGTATTTTATTCTGAAATAGTGTAAAATGTAGATAGTAATAGTGGGTGACTAAATGGGAATATTTGATAAGTTTAAAAAAGTATTTACAATTGAAACAAAAAAAGAAATAGAAAGTTATGAAAAAGGTTTAGAAAAATCAAGAGATGATTTAGTATCAAAGTTAACACTCTTAAATAAAAAATATAAAAAAATTAGTCATGATTATTTTGAGGAATTAGAAGAAATTCTCATTATGGCAGATATTGGTGTAAATACTGTTATAGAATTTATTGAACGTCTGAAAAAACGGGTTAAAAGTGAAAATATTATTTCATCTGAAGATTTAAAAGAGATTATTGTTGATGAAATGTTTATTATATATATTAATAATGAAGTAATTGTTAATAAAATTAATTATAGTCAGGATGGACCAACGGTTATTTTATTTGTTGGTGTTAATGGAGCAGGTAAAACCACCACTATTGGTAAAATTGCTCACAAATTAAGCAATGAAAATAAAAAAATAATGATGATTGCAGGAGATACTTTTAGAGCTGGTGCTTCAGAACAATTACATATTTGGGGTGAACGAGTAGGCTGTAAGGTCATAAGTAAAGATACTAATGATGCAGCTAGTGTTATATATGATGGATTAGTTGAAGCCAAGGATGAACATTATGATGTGGTATTAATTGATACGGCTGGGAGATTACAAAATAAAATTAATCTAATGAATGAATTAGAAAAGATCAATAAAGTTATTGGCAATATCATACCAGGTGCTCCTCATGAGACTCTATTAGTGATAGATGCTACAACTGGTCAAAATGGTATTAGTCAAGCAAAAAGTTTTAAAGAAATAACCAATATAACAGGAATTGTTTTAACAAAGTTAGATGGTACTGCTAAAGGTGGTATTGTTCTAGCTATTAAAGAAAGTGTTGGTATTCCAGTTAAATTTGTTGGTTTAGGTGAGAAAAAAGAGGATTTAAGAATTTTTGATATTGAAAAATACATCTATGGTTTATTTAAGGATTTGGTAGGTGGTAAAAATGGCAAAGGAAAAGTTTAAATATAGTCAAATAGCCATTAAAGAAGTAGCTATTTTAGCTCAAATGTGTGTGTGTTACTCAGCTATGATTTGGGGAGTAATTGCTTTATTTGAGAAAGAATTAGTATCCATTGCTTATATTCTTTTAGGTTTGGGGTTGTTAATGATATCTTATAATAATTATAAAACTTTTAAACGCAAGTATTTATCAGTTGTCTATTCTGTTTCAGGAGTATTGGCATTATTAATAGCCATTAAATTATTGATTTGATGGATAATAATTTTTATATTATAAACTTGTATGATTATTATAGTGAACTATTAACTGATAAACAAAAACATTATTTTGAGAGTTATTATTTTAATAATTTAACATTAAGTGAGATTGCTGAAAATAATAAGATTAGTCGAAATGCTGTCCACAAACAAATAAAAGATGTTGTTAGTAAATTAGAAACTTATGAAACCAAACTGAATCTTTATCAAAAAAGAATAAAAATTAATAAAATAATAAATAATTTAGATGAAACAATCAAAGAACAAATAAAAAAATTAGTATAAAAAGGGTGAAAATATGTTTGGAAAAGTAGTATATGTTAGTGATAATATGGCCCATGTTCAAATAGCAGACAAAAATGCTTTAGCAACCAATTTATTGAACTTTCACGTTGTATTTGAAAGTGATGGGAAAAGAATCTTAGGGGAAATTGATGATATTAGTGAAGACTTAATCAAGGTTAGTTTTTTAGGTGAATTTATTGGTAATCATTTTATTGGAGGTATACTTAATAAACCTTCTTTATCATCAACAGTTAGAGTTATTAATCAAGAAGAAATTGCTGTCATTGTCGGTGATAAATCACCTGGTTATATGGAATTAGGCTCAAGTCCATTATATGATGGTTGCCCAATTATGTTGGATGTCAATCATTTGCTTAGTAATCATATGGCTATTTTTGGTAATACGGGTAGTGGTAAATCGTGTGGTGTAGCTCGTTTGGTTCAA
>JAQUFI010000010.1 GCA_028684735.1 Bacilli bacterium
GCTCTTCCGATCTATTGTCTTAGCATATCTTCCAAATCGTTCACCCATTATTTCTTCTAAAGAATAATCATATATTTTTTTTAATACTTCTTGCATATTCTCACCTCATTAATTATATCAAAAAAAAGAAGATAATTAAAGTATTATCCTTCCTTAACATTATAATTGAATTATTAACTAATTTTATAATCATCTTCTAATGAGAAGATAACATTCTCGTCAATCCACTCTCTTCTTGGCTCAACTTTATCTCCCATTAAAACACTTACCCTTTTTTCAGCTAAAGCAACATCATTAATATTTACTTTAATTAAACTACGAGTTATAGGATTCATCGTTGTTTCCCATAATTGGTCATAATTCATTTCTCCTAGCCCTTTATATCTTTGAGTTTCTATTTTCTTATCAGTATTTTTTTCCATATATTCTTTTCGTTCTTCTTCAGTCCAAGCATAGATAAAACTTTTACCACTACTTAATTTATATAGTGGAGGCATCGCAATATAAAGTTTACCTGCTTCAATTAAAGGTTTCATATAACGATAAAAGAAAGTCAACAACAAGGTTTGAATATGAGCACCATCATCATCAGCGTCCGTCATAATAATGACTTTATCGTAATTAGAATCACTGACTTCAAAGTCACTTCCAACACCCGCACCAATCGTATGAATAATCGTATTTATTTCTTCATTTTTTAAGACTTCTTCTAATCTTGTTTTCTCAGCATTGATTACTTTACCACGAAGTGGTAGGATGGCTTGGAAAGTACGATCTCTTCCTTGTTTAGCCGAACCACCAGCTGAATCCCCTTCGACTAAGAATAACTCGTTTTTCTTAGGATTTCTACTTTGAGCAGGCGTTAACTTCCCACTTAAAGCTCGTTCCTTTTTGTTATTGGATTTACCATTTCGAGCCTCATCACGAGCTTTTCTAGCTGCTTCCCTAATCATCTTACTCTTAACCATCTTATCTAAAATTTGGGTAGCTATGGCCTTATTTTCTTCTAAGAAAAATTGGAGTTGCTCACTAACAATACTTTCAACTACTGTTCTAGCTAAAGGCGTTCCTAATTTAGCTTTGGTTTGACCCTCAAATTGTAACAAGTCTTCGGATATTTGTAAACTCAAAATAGCAGTTAAACCTTCTCTAGTATCACTACCCTCAAGGTTTTTATCTTTAGCTTTTAAATAACCATTATTCCTTGCATAATCATTAAAAACTCTAGTAATTGCGGTTTTAAAACCAATTTCATGAGTCCCACCATCGTTTGTTTTAACATTATTAACGAATGAAATCAAATTTTCTGAATAAGTATCCGTATATTGAAAAGCAAATTGAACATTTATATTATCTTTAAAACCTTCAAAATCAACAACTTTATGAATAGTATCCTTATCTTCATTTAAATATTCAACAAAAGCTTTCAAACCATTTTCATAATGAAAGGTATCATGCTTTTGATCCATTTCATCGATTACTTCAATTGATAAATCTTTTATTAAAAAAGCACATTCTTGCATTCTTTCACTAATTGCAGTATATGAGAAAGTGGCTGTTCCAAAGATATCAGGATCTGGTAGAAACCTAACTTTTGTTCCTGTTTTACTAGTTTTATCTTGTTTTGTTAAAGCTACTTTGGTTTTCCCACCATCTTCAAAACGAATATAGTATTCATAACCATCTCTTTTGATATTAACTTCCATCCATTTACTTAAAGCATTAACAACACTTCCACCAACCCCATGAAGTCCACCTGATACTTTATATCCACCAGTTTCAAATTTACCACCAGCATGTAACACTGTATAAATTACTTCTGGAGTCGACATCCCATTCGTATGTTGACCAACTGGTACCCCTCGTCCTTCATCTTCAACACTAACACTACCATCACTATGAATAATAATTTTTATTCTTTTCCCGAAACCATTGATAACTTCATCAATTGAATTATCAACAATTTCCCATACTAAATGATGTAATCCTCGTTTATCGGTTGAACCAATATACATGGCAGGTCTTTTCCTTACTGCATCTAAACCTTCAAGTATTTTAATCGACGTTTCATCGTATTTTGCCATTTAAATCACCATTCTAATTATAGCAAAAAAGTTACGATAATTCAAATAAAAAAGGCATTTCGCCTTTCATTAATATCAGTCATCATCTTTTTCTAGTTTAACTAGAACTTCACGAGGTTTAGAACCATTTTGAGGCCCAACAATCCCTCTTTCTTCTAATAAGTCAATAATCCGAGCAGCCCTATTATAACCAAGACGAAATCTTCTTTGAAGTAAAGAAGCACTAGCTTTTCCTTGAGTAACTACAAATTCAACAATTTCATTATAAAGAGGATCATCATAATCTTCTTTTTCAAGCATCGTGGTAGCACCTTGTTCTTCCGCACTAACCGTTAAGGTTTCATCGTAATGAGCTTTTTGTTGTTGAATGGTAAAATCAACAACCCCTTTTATTTCTTCTTCAGAAATAAAGGTTCCTTGAATTCTAATCGGGGTATTTTCACCCATTGGTAAGAATAACATATCTCCCTTACCTAAGAGTTTTTCAGCTCCTGACATATCTAAAATCGTTCTGGAATCGATATTACTAGATACAGCAAAAGAAATTCGAGATGGGATATTAGCTTTAATCAGACCTGTAATAACATCCGTTGATGGTCTTTGCGTTGCTACAATTAAATGAATCCCTGCTGCTCTAGCCATTTGGGTAATACGCATAATAGAGTCTTCTACTTCTTTGGCTGCTACTAACATCAAATCAGCTAACTCATCAATAATAACGACAATATAAGGTAGTTTCTTTAATTGACCAGCTTCATCTAAATTCTTATTTTTCTTTTCGATATATAAATTATATCCAGCAATATTCTTAGCACCCGTATCACTAAATATTTCATAACGTCTTTCCATTTCATCGACAATCTTTTTAAGAGCAATATTAGCTTTTCGAGGATCAGTTACAACTGGTGCTAATAAATGAGGAGCACCATTATACATACTTAATTCAACCTTTTTAGGATCAACTAAAACTAATCTTACTTCATCAGGGCGGGTACGCATTAATAATGAAATAATCATACTGTTAATACAAACGGATTTTCCACTTCCTGTTGCCCCTGCTACTAAAAGGTGAGGCATCTTATTGATTTCAGCCCAAGTAGGTTTTCCCATAATATCTTTACCTAAGGTAACTAATAATTTACTATTATTTAAACTCTTAGGAATGTTTTCAAGTATTTCACGAACACTTACCATCGTAATATCAGGATTAGGTATTTCTACACCAATCGTTTTTTTACCAGGAATAGGAGCTTGAATCCGAACATCTTTAGCGGCTAAGGCTAATGCTATTTCACGATTAATACTTAAAATTTTACTAACTTTAGTTCCAGCTTTTATTTCCATTTCATATTGGGTAACACTTGGGCCAATATTAACGGCAACCACCTTACCATCAATCATAAAATCTTTAAAGACTTGTTCTAAAACATTAACTGTATCATTGATTAAAAGTTCATCTTTGCTTGTTTTACTTTTCATTGGTCGATTCATGATGTTTATTGGTGGAAGAAGATACCCTTTGTTTTCAACTATTTCTTCTTTTACTTCAGGTTTTGATTCAGGGGTTTCTTCTGGAATATTGATTAATTCATCCATACTTGAAATAACAATCTTGTTATCATTCTCATATTTATTTTCAGCCTTCTTGATGTCTTCACGATCTTTACGATTAAGTTTACCTTTAACTTTATTCTTAATTTTCATAATGATATCGTAGATTGATAAACCGGTAAATAAAATAATTCCACAAAGTAATAAAACCCAAGTTACTAAATTAGTACCTTCTAAGGAAAATAAAGTTACAAACAATAAAGAGAAAGCACCCCCAATAATACCTCCACCATAGATCCTTTTACTTTCAATATCACCCACATGAGACATAAGGTTATTAAATGTCTCTTTGATTATTTCTAATCCTTTAAAATTATCAAAATAATCTAAGTGAGCAAACACTAAAATAGCTAAGATAATTAAATAAAAGCCAATTAATTTTGAAGTAAAAAAGTTAGGTTTTTCTCTTTTAATAATCATATAGCTAGCAATAATAATCAATAGTGCTAGTAACCATCCGTAAAATTCTCCAACTAAAAAAGTGGCAAACAAATGAATAAAGTTACCAACTGGTCCATATAAAGCAATCCCAATAATGGCAATTAATAAAATAATAAAACCTGTTATCTCAAATTGACCATTTTTAGGTTTTTTATTATCATCTTTCCTTTTCTTCTTCTTAGCCATATAATACCTCCACTGTCTACATTATCATTATATCATAAGTTTTTATGTATCAACAAGAAAAAAGATGCATAAGCATCTTTTTAAAATAATTATATTATTTCGTAACAACAAGGCGGAAGGTGGCACCACCATGATCACCTTTACTATTATAAAAAGAAAATATTCCCGGCCAAGAACCATCACCGGCAACGCCCCCGCGTAAAAACCATGAATAGCTTGTACTAACAAAACGACCATCATTAGTATACCATTGTTGGGTTTCACTAGTTGCATCACCTAATTGTCTTGTCGAATAATCATCCCATACAGTTCCAGGACTATACTTATTGATATATTTTGACATAGCGGCACTATCAATTGTCGTTTGATTAAAACCAGATAAACTTACCATAATAGTTGTTCCATCGCTATTATACATTCCACCCATGACTGCTTCAAAGGAACAACCATTCATATCATATATACCATAGATATTGCCCGTTGTTGATTGTTCGATATTGGTTATATACGCTAGTCCAAAACCACCACCGGTAACTATCTTTTCTGAATCATTTGACCATATTTCAGCATTTTTTCCATAGATTGAATGAGATAAATAAGCTACTGCTCCCCATTCCATGTTTTTCATCATATGAGCATCATATTCATTTGTTACTCCATAGGTTATTGGATTATTGAATTTTTGAGCAGATGTAAATAAATCACTAATATTGGCTGAACCCAATATCGATTCCATTCCTGGTTTGATTATAGGACTTGTAATATTTCCAGTTGCTTCAAATTTACCAGCCCAAAATCCACTCAACTCTGAACCACCAAATGTAAAGGCAGGATGCGTTAACCAGGTTCCATTCGTACTACCATTTGATTTAGTAGTATCTTTATTTTCAAAGACGACTTCAATTGTTTGTTCGGCGACCATTACATCATTAACGTTAAATAACTTATATCGATATCTAGGCACCCATACTAAATAAGCCAAAACATCAGATTCTAATATTTCTGTTTCAGGGGCAGCATTTTTATAAGTAGAACGAGTAGCTTCAGTTACCAATACAACATTAGCCCATTCTTTTAAATTATAATCATACCATTTTTGTCCGATGTCAGCTTTTACCCACTTGCTTCCATCCCATATAATTGGTATCATTCCACTATCAAGTAATGGATCAGCTCCTCCAAGGATATCATTGACATATAATGGACTTGAACCCCCTGGTTTTAAATCCTCACAAATTTCATCATTATATGTATATTGATATTTGTTCTTAGCTGCATCATATTCAATAACAATACAACCATTCATTTTATTTTTAGAATCTCTAGGGTCAAATAATTCTGATTGTTCAATATATCCATTTTTTATTAAATCATCGACACTTAAATAAATATTTTCTGTTTGTGATAATTGATTAATATTTTTAACAGCCCACTCCTTAGCTTTCTTTTCAATCATTGAAACCTGTGAATCATATAGTTTTTGCTTAGAGTCTTTAATCAGATTAGTAACGGATGGGATAACAATTAAACCAATTACCCCAAGTAATACAATAACCCCAAGCAGCTCTATTAATGTAAAGCCTTTTTTCATAAGTCCTCCTAGTTTTATAAATTAATGTTTTTATTAAAGTTCTTCTTCAATACGAAGTAATTGATTATATTTACAAGTACGATCAGTACGTGATGCTGAACCTGTTTTTATTTGGCCTAAATCTAAACCAACTGCAAAGTCAGCTATATAGGTATCTTCAGTTTCACCACTACGATGAGAAATAACTGTTTTATAGTTATTTTTTCTAGCTAATTCAATTGTCTCTATAGTTTCGGTAACTGTTCCAATTTGATTTAGTTTTAACAAAATAGCATTACCCATTCCTAATTCAATTCCTTTATTTAATAATTGTTTATTAGTAACAAACAAGTCATCTCCTACTAATTGAATTTTATTTCCTAATTGATTAGTCAATAAGATCCATCCATCGTAATCATCTTCAGCCATTCCATCTTCAATTGAAATAATTGGATACTTATTGATTAAATCAATATAATATTCAACCATTTCTTCTTTATTTAATTCTTTATTTTCACCCTTAATTAAATATTTCCCATCTTTATAAAATTCACTAGCGGCCACATCTAGAGCTAGATTGATATCTTGTCCTGGACGATATCCAGCTTGTTCAATCGCTTCAACAATCATATCTAGAGCCATAAAATTATTACTAAGATTAGGAGCAAATCCTCCTTC
Organism: Bacilli bacterium; assembly: GCA_028684735.1. GTDB lineage: Bacteria > Bacillota_I > Bacilli_A > RF39 > UBA660 > UBA5364. Next base: position 6,571 of record JAQUFI010000010.1, read on the forward strand.
ATCGCCGACTCCTGTCTGATAGCCCTTTTCTTTTAAGACTTTCTTTAAGTGGTGAAAAACTTCAACTCCCATTCTTAAAGCTTCCCTAAAAGTTGAAGCATGAGGAACAATCATAAATTCTTGAAAGTCTAACCCATTATCAGCATGGGCCCCTCCATTTAAAATATTCATCATTGGTGTTGGACATTTTTTTCCACTCCCAATATATTGATATAATGGTTGGTTATTTAATAGAGCTAAAGCTTTTAAAGAAGCTAATGAAACACCTAGCATCGCATTAGCCCCTAATTTTGATTTATCTTTAGTTCCATCTATTTCTAATAACTTATGATCAATTTCAGTTTGATTTAATTCCATCCCAACTAACGATTGACGAATAATGGTATTGATATTGTTAACAGCTTTTAAAACACCTTTACCTAAATAACGATGAGGATCATTATCTCTCAATTCTAAGGCTTCATGAATACCAGTTGAGGCACCACTAGGAATACTAGCTCTACCCATTATTCCATTTTCTAAAATAACATCAACTTCAACGGTTGGATTACCTCTTGAATCTAATATTTCACGACCTATAATATTTTTTATCTTCATTATATCTATCCTTTCCTATATTTATTATAACATTTTCAACCTTTTTTAGGAATCTCTTTCTTACTATTTGACATTTACTATATATCATATTAAACTAATAATAACTTATATAAGGAGGATTTTATGGATGATTTTATAACCAACACCTTATCAATGGTTATCATTGGTGATGAAGAAAGTCATGCATTTGATGGTCAAATAAAAATGAATGGGAGAAAAGAGGGTTTCTTTTATCATCGTGATTCTATTAACCAAATCGTCAATGAATTAATAACTGAAGGTTATTCTTTAAGTGATATTAACTTAGAAAATAGTAATGAATCAGGTTTTGATTTAATAACTATGGGTCATATCTTGTTTTGTAATTGCACGATGGAAAATTATTGCTTTGGGTATCTTTTTCTTCCTCGAAGATTAACTGCTAAACAAATTGAATCATTAAGGAGCTTGGAACCCCATTTCCAGAAATTTCCTGAATTATACTTAATGAGAGTTGATAAAGAAAATCAAGAGTGTTTTGAAACTGAAGTTACGAAAGATGAATTTAATGTCGACAATTTACTACATACCCATTATCCAATTGAAAATAAAAGAAAATAGAATTTACATTCTATTTTTTTATTCCAAATTATTGATGAATTTTTTAAATTCATCTCCACGTTCTTCAAAACTTTTATACTGATCCCAAGAAGCACAAGCCGGACTTAATAAAATAACATCATTTTCATCTGATAAGTTATAAGCTGCTTTAACTGCTTCTTCTAAGGTATTAACAACGACACTATCGATATTAATTTTATGAGACCACTCTCTAATTCGATTTTTTGTTTCACCATAACAGACAATCCCTTTAACATTTTTCATATGTGGTTCTAAATCATCAAAAGAGTGACCACGATCTAATCCACCTAATAGGATAATTGTTGGTTTATCAAAAGAATTTAAAGCTATGATTGTTGACTCAACATTGGTTGCTTTTGAATCATTATAAAATTCCCGACCATTTAATCTTTTAACAAATTCAATACGATGTTCAACACCAGCAAACTTATTTAAGACCTCTTTTATAATATTATTTTCAACATCAAAGTATTTAGCCACCATAATCGCACACATAATATTTTCATAATTATGCATACCTTTTACTCTAATATCGGTTGTTTCAACAATTGGGTCTCCTTGATAACAAATATAACCCTTTTCAATATAAGCATCATGTCTGTTTTTACTTGAAAAATATAATTTTTGTGAAGGAATATTCTCACTTATTTTTAAAACATCATTATTTTCATGATTAAGAATTACTAAATCATCCTTTGTATGATGATTAAAAATTCTTGCTTTATTATTGATATAGTTCTCATAAGTCCCAAAGAAATCTAGATGAATAGGAGATAGATTAGTAACGACACTAATATCTGTTTTAAAATCACGGAAATCAACTAATTGATGAGATGAGACTTCAATAACTAAGATATCATTAGGTTTGATATCAGTTACTAATTTGGATAATGGTATCCCAATATTACCACCTAAATGAACAGGTAATTTAGCGGCTTTCAATATTTCGTAAGTTATTGTTGTCGTCGTTGTTTTACCATTAGAGCCAGTAATCCCAACTATTTTAACCCCTTTTGGTAAATAATGATAAGCAACTTCTACTTCATTGATAACTTCAATTCCTAATTTTTTAGCTTTAACAACACATTTATGAGTACTAATAATACCTGGATTTTTTACCACATAGTCATAACTATCATCCAACATCTCTTCTGGACTATCAGTTACAATATAATTAACACCCAAACCTTTTAATTCTTCAACTTGCTTTGGGTCTTGTTCCTTCATATCTGTTATTAAAATTTGATTATTGTCTTTTGAAAGTAGTTTAGCGACCTCATAACCACTTCTTGCCATTCCTAAAATAAATATTTTTTTATTTTTAAACATTGTTTCACCTTCCATATCTATTATATCATTTTTTAAAAAGTTTGTTAATTAATTAAAAAACGGTAATGACCAGTAATATTACTACGACGATGCCACCAAAGTAGTGCATCTTCTTCTCGATTTGGTTGATTAGCATTATGAATGATATAAGGGATTCCCTTTTTATTTCTTTTATCAGAGATAATGGCAATATGATTACTACCAAAGATCACGATATCTCCTGGCTGCCATGTTTCTATTTGAGCAGTGTCTAAAGTTAAACTCAAGGCATGCCTTTCAAAGAAAACATGAAGATTGGGTACCCTCCTAAAATCAATGTTAGGGTCAGATTTGCCTTCAACCCGAGGGTATAAATTAAGATTGTTTTTAATATCTTCATCAACTAAATCTTTTAATGAATAACCAGCTTTTTTTAAAGCTCGCCAAATCACATCTGTACAAACACCCTCACCTTCTGGAGGATAACCACCATCATAATAAGCACTTCGATAATGAGAATGATTAGTAGCTTCCTCTTTGGCTCCTAATAAAATATCAGTATAATCATCAATCCCATTACTATTGTAATCAATCGGACTAGTTATGACTTCAATCCCAAAATCACCAGCTTCATATACCCGTTTAGGAAAACTAAGGTATCCGATTATTAAGACAACAATGATTGAACTAAATATTACAATTCTTTTCATTACTAATCCAAAAACGCCTAGGCGTTTAATTCCTTTTTATTATAAGCATCATATAGGCCAATTAAAATAATTACCGTCATCATACTTAAAATAAGAATATTAGAATAATTTAATTGATGATTTAAGACAATATCTCTAGCATTAATATACTCATATGGTGAAAAATACTTTAAAAATTTTAATGAATCCGTCATTGTACTTAAGATTTGAATAATATAAGTACCAATAACAACCCCAATACTTATCATCATACTTTTTCTTGTTTTCTTATAGTAGATTGACAGTAGTAATGACAAGGTAAAGAAAAACAAGTGTAAAAATAGTGGGGCAATCGAAATTAGTAACCAATCCTTAAATTCAAATGGTCCACTTAACGATAAACCAATGAAACTCGTAAGCCCTATCACCATATTAAATAAGATAATATAGATTAAACCACACAACAATTTAGAATCTAAGATTTGATTACGACTAATCGGTTTAGTGTATAAAAAGGAGATTGTTCCTTCATCCTCTTCTTTTAAGATAATTGTGCTTCCCATAATGGCAAAATAACATCCCCCCATAATCATTACCATCATATATCCTTCAGTTGCAATCCAGCCAAAGGCTGTTCCAATATTTATAATATCCATATTGAATACTTCTAATAATTCTTTAGGAAAGGCGGCAACTAAATCCATCATATCTTTTTCGCTTTTAGCAATACTTGGATAAACAAGAAAAACGACAACAAACATCACAACGATGATGCCTGCCCAAATAAAGAAACCACGGCGATTAATTTTTAATTCTCTTTTTAACATTTTAATCCTCCTTATAATAGTGAAAGAATATTTCTTCTAATGATGGTTTTTCAATTAATAGATTATCTATCTTAATGGTATTTAAAAAGTCTAACAAAGAATTGATATCTTTTTGATAAATAAATTGAATCATCTCATCACTTTGTTTTTTAATTATGATATCCTTCATTGGTAATTTTAATTTTTTATATTCTTTACTGTATAAACTAATTAGATTAAAATCAAATTTATTTAATTTAGCAATTTTTAGCGTTTCAACCAGATGACCATTCTTAATGATGGCTACACTATCACAAATTCGTCTTACCTCATTTAAGTTATGAGAAGAAAAGAAAATCGTTGTACCTTTTTCTTTTTCCTCTTCCATTAATTCAAAAAACACTTCTTGTTTTAAGGGATCCAATCCAGAAGTCGGTTCATCTAAGACAAGTAACTTTGGTTCATGCATCAAAGCCAAGACAATTCCTAATTTTTTTATATTACCAAACGATAACTCATCAATTTTTTTAGTAAGATCTAAATCTAACTTTTTTACTAAATATTTAGTTCTTTTAGATATATCTTTTTGATAAAACGAAGCTGAGTAATCAAGCATTTCTTTAACAGTAAAATCATCGTATAGATCAACTTCACTTGGTAAATAGCCAATCATTTCTTTTAATTGATAATTATCTTTGGTTAATTCTTGACCATCCATATAAATAGAACCTGAAGTTTTATTAATAAGGTTTAAAATACATTTTATTGTTGTACTTTTTCCTGCCCCATTAGGACCAATAAAACCAAATATTTCACCTTTTTTTATGTCTAAAGATAGATCTTCAATACCTAAAATATCTTTATAGTACTTAGTTAATTTTTCAATTTTTAACACTAACTTACCTCCTTTTAAATAATCGTATTTTATTAAATATATTATTTATAAAACGATTATATTTATGATTTGTGATTTCAAGGGGATTTTGTATTTTTTTGTTAATACAATTATAAATCATTTAATCTCCCTATGGTTTAATTATAGCACAATTACTATTTAAAATATAGGAATTTAAGGCGCAAAAAAAGCAAAACAATTTTTGCTTTACATAGTTATAATTATTAACAAGGAGGAGGGCAACCAGTAGGATCAGCATCAACATAACTAACATAATATTGATTATAATCTTCTTCCCAGGAAATATAAATATAACCTTCAAAAGGTTCATTAGTGGTAGGATCAATAATAGTTTCGTTTTTAAGTAGTCCGAGTCCAATTAATTCTTCAAAAAGTAAAATATACTCCCCTCCATGATTAACAATAACATTATCATTTAAAAGGGCCCATTGTTCAGCTGCTCTTTCGATTGTTTCTATTTGATTATTTCTTACTTTTTCGCGGGAACTTTGAATTGAGTCATTTACTAATGGCACAACAATTAAGGCAATAATACCTAAAATAATAATAACTGCTAAGACTTCAATAAGTGTAAAACCTTTCTTCATATCTTCACTTCCTTATTATAATTATATCATATTTTTTTGATATTAAAACCTTATTAATTAATGTTTACATTTTATTAGCATTTTTAAAATAAAAAAACCTTTAATACTTAAAGGTTAAAAACTAAGTGGCGTCCTGGGAGAGATTCGAACTCCCGACCGATGCCTTAGAAGGGCATTGCTCTATCCAGCTGAGCTACCAGGACAAGTGCTTCCTATAAAGGAAACAACTTGATTATACACTACTTTTTTGAATTATTCAATAGTTTTTATAACATTTTTATAATTTCCATTTTCATTTACTTCTAATATCACTTCTTTTACATCATAGTTATCTTTTATCGACAACATTAATGTATACAATACCTCCTCTAAGATGTTTTGGTCATCAACATTATCAAAGATATAGCTATTAAACTCTAACTCTAGTTTCTCCTCGTCTTCATTTACTTTTAATAATTTAGTCTTACCATTTAGAAAACTCATTAAATTACTAGAATAGATTGGAGTACTAGTTAATTCATCAACGATAATCGATATCTTATCTCGATTATCGTTAGTATATTTAGTTACTGGTACATAATAGTAATTATCATTATGTTTACTAATGTAATAAACCGTTATTTGATCAATCTCTTGATAACTACTAAGATCATAATGTTTATTAATACCAAAATTACGATCTAAAGTACTAGGTAAAGTTATTTGAGTTTTAGGTAATCTACTTAAGATATCACCCTCAACATATATAATAACTTTATCAACTTTAGGAATACTAGTTAAGGTATAGACAATTGCTTCAACCATTTTTTCTTCTAATTGTTCAGTAACATCAAGTAATTCTTTACTAAAATTAATTTTAATTAGACCTTCTTCATACTTAATACTCAATATTTTAGTTTCACTTGGTAATAGTGATTTAAAACCATTGGGTACTTTGTTTTCACCTACACCATCATTAATTAAAATCTCCATTAATTCTTTAGCTCTTCTTTCAATCTGTGTATTGCTACTACTAACAACAACACTAGCCATACCTAAATAATTATTACTATCCATTAAGTAAATGTCACTTTTTAAAATATCCTCGTTGATGTATTCAAGTTTTTGTTTAAAATTGATATTAGCCATTTCTTCTTTTGGTACCATATAAATTAGCAATAAAGCACATAATGACAAGGTCGATACTAATATTTTTTTCATCGTCATTCTCTTTAACATAAGTCACCTCACTAATACTATGAAAAAAACCACAAAATAATGCGGTTTTAGATTGAAATTTCTCCAAGTTTCAAAAGTTCAACAACTGCTCCAGCACGTCCTTTAACTCCAAGTTTTTGCATAGCGTTAGAGATATGATTTCTCACTGTCTTTTCACTAATACCTAAACTATCAGCTATTTCCACAGTTGATTTATTTAAGATGAGTAATTCAAATACTTCTTTCTCTCTTTTTGTTAATATACTATTAGACATATTTCCCTCACTTCCTAAGTTGGGTGGTTTATATTTACTCATATTATTTTATGATGGATTAGTATTTAAGTGAGAGAAATAGCCTATTAACAATAAAATTATCAATATAATCAATGTTTATATCATAATAAATCTAATTTATTATATGAAACAATAGACAATTAGCCAAAAAAAAATAATTCATTTAGAATTATTTTTGAAACTTAACCGATATATACATTTTATTATCATAATTTTGCTGAACGGTTCGCATAATACTATTCGCTAGACTATTGTCATGTTCTTTACTTAAAACAACAACTCTAACTTGATCACCATTTACTTTAATAAATGATTTCAATTGAAATTTGTTTTTAATATCAGTTTCTAAACTTTCTTCTTCGCCCCTCGTAATATTTAAAGACTTCATTTTTTCAAAAGCATTATTCTTTTCATCAACGGTTGAATCAGTATTCGTTAAAATACCCGTCAAGGCATCTATTTCCTTTAGCATATCTTCATCAGCTTCAACTCTTAAGGCTACTAAGATATCACTTTCATTGATGGTAACCTCTAATTTTTCTTTTTCTTTTAAATTATCATTATTGGTTAATAATAGTTCATTAGGCATCGTCACATAATAAATACTAAGTACTAAAATTAAACTAAATAAGGTTAAAAACCAAATACTTCTTTTATTAATCATATTGTTCCTCCAACTCTTAATAAAATATATTATAAGTTTTAATTTTTATTACAAAAAAATCTACAACTAGTGTAGATTTTGAATTGTCAGGGTTTTATGCTACAGGGCGAACTACTGGGCGAAATGTACTAATTGAATAACCATTGCCATAAACATTATAAAAACCAAACACCCCAGCTGAATCATAACCGTCATACCAATAACCACCACAAGAAAACCATGGACTATCAATATATGGCATATAAGAATAATCACTGTACCAAGATCCATTCGCATCTGAATGCATTGAACTTGTCTCGTAAATTGCATCACCTATTACATTTTTATTAGCATTATAATTATTTTCACTTGTATCAGTTGTCCCTGTAATGTATATATTTTTATATTTTGTTGGAGCGTCTAATATATTTTGCCCAAAATCCTTTAAGTAGTTATTACCATTATTTATATAAGCTGCCACATATTCATGAAATCCACCACTCATATCATATACTCCATATATTGTTCCAGTAGTACTAGCTTTTACACCATTTGTAGTATGATATTCATTTTGGCAACCATCATAATATCTGATTCCAATATTTTCAGCACAACCAGTTATTGCAGATGTACTATTGTTTTTAAAAACTTCTTCAGTTTCTTTTCCATATCTTGATTTAGATAAATATGCTACCGCACCCCACTCATCATTTTTTATCATATAGGTATCTACATCATTTGCACTCCAACCATATATTGGATTATTTTTCATATTAAAAGCGATATCAAAACTATTACCAATTGTTATATATATCCAAGCTTCAGCATTTGGAATGATTTTAGGTACCAATGTTGTTTTATTACAATAGGTTACACTACTTTCTTTATAACACAAATCATTTTGATCAGCAACACTAGGTTCAAATTTTGCTATCCAAAAACCAGTTGTTTCACCGTCAAATTCAAAAGCCGGGTGTAAAACAAAATTAGTTTGGCTACTTCCACTATAGGTTGGTTTTAATTCAATTATTGTCATATCTGCCGCATTATTTGTTTTATCTTTTAAAAACTTTATATCAATTGTTCCTGCTGTACTAGTATGATATCCATTTTTAATAGAATATGCGTATCTCGGTATCCATACCCAAAACGAACCATCTGCGGTCTTTGCATTCGCCCATTTTTTATTTTGATAATCATACCAATTTTGTTCATATGGATCATTTACGTTTGACGCTTCTACCCAAGAATTTCCATCCCATGTTATCGGTGTCATACCTGTTACTAGTTTTGGTTTATTCGCACCACTTATATCAACCTTTTGTTGTACCTGACAATTATTATCACCATTAAATGGTGTAACGGTGATATCGTCAGTATTAAATTTTTTTACAGCACACCAATCTTCAGTATATATTGCAAGTGCTACTTTCCCATCTTCATTTATTTTAACTAATCCATTTTGAATTACTTGACCATCATACTTTAATTTTGCACCTACTACATTTGAACTTTCCTCACCATCTTCAAAAGTAAACACTATTTCTTGATTAGTTTCCCCAATCATTTCCAGTCGCTTATACTCATATTTAACCGATCTTACAACACCTCTAGCATTTGATACATACTTAATAAGTTTCTTTTTCAGCACTTTTTATTACTTTAGTTATTGATGGAATAATTATTAATGATATTAAACCTATAATTACAATAACTGCTAATAACTCAACTAATGTAAATCCTTTTATATTATTTTGTTTCACAAAACACACCACCTGCCCATTATTACCTCAATGTTAACAAGTTTGATAATTTTTGTCAATATATAGCGATTAGCATTAGTAACCAAATTTAATAATCATGTAAATTTTTATATTACAGTAATTAAACTTTTAAAAGTAATATGTTTAAAACAAAACAAGCATGTTTTTTTATCATTGCTTGTTTTTGTATAATATAATTAATTATTAAGATTTTTTATTTCTTCATTTATCATCTCAAGAAACTCATCTCTTGTTACTGTAATAGTGTCATTACTTTCATGTTTACGATAACTAATTAGATTTTCTTCAATTTCCTTATCTCCAACGATAATTGAATAAGGATATTTTTTAATTTGACTTTCACGCATACGGTAGCTTAATTTTTCATCTCTGCTATCTAAATTAACACGAATGTTATTATTTAATAGTAAGTTATAGATATCTTTCGCACCATCTACATGATGTTCACTATTAACTGGAATAATATTTACTTGAACTGGACTTAACCAAGTTGGAAAAGCACCAGCGTAGTGTTCAATTAAAACACCGATAAATCTTTCCATCGAACCATAAATAACACGGTGAAGCATTACTGGTCTCTTTTTAGAACCATCCTTATCAACATAAGTTAAATCAAATCGTTCAGGCATTTGCATATCAAGTTGAATAGTTCCACATTGCCAAGGTCTTCCTAGTGAATCAGTTACTTTAAAATCTAATTTTGGTCCATAGAAAGCTCCATCACCTGGATTTAATTTATATTCTTTACCGGCATTTAAAACTGCTTTCTTTAAAGTATCTTCTGCTTTATCCCAAGTTGATATTTCACCGATATATTTATCTAATGGTCTTGTTGATAACTCAATACTATAACTTAAATTAAAGACATTATATATACGATCAATAAAGTTAATTAATCTTATTACTTCTTCTTCAATTTGATCTTCAGTCATAAATAAATGAGCATCATCTTGAGTAAAGTTACGAACTCTAAAAAGTCCACTTAATGCTCCACTCGCTTCATGACGGTGAACAAGTCCAAGTTCACCAACACGTAGTGGAAGATCTTTGTAAGAATGTAAACTATTTTTATAAACCAACATTCCACCTGGGCAGTTCATTGGTTTTATAGCAAATTCTTTTTCATCAATTTCTGATGTATACATATTTTCTTTATAATTAACCCAATGTCCTGAAGTTTCCCATAGGTCACGGTTAAGCATAATTGGAGTATTAATAAATTTGTAACCTTCTTTAGTATGTTCACGATACCAATAATCTTCTAAATTTTTTCTTAAGATCATTCCGTTAGGTAACCAAAATGGAAATCCTGGACCATATTCACTAATCATGAATAGTTCTAATTCACGACCAAGTTTACGATGATCTCTTTTTTTAGCTTCTTCTAGCCACTCTAAATGCTTGTTTAAATCCTCTTCATTTGCAAAACAAATCCCATAAATTCTTTGAAGCATTTTATTTTTAGAATCACCTTTGTAATAAGCACCACTTACTTTTAATAATTTAAAATATTTTAATTCTTTAGTACTTTCTACATGAGGTCCACGGCACAGGTCAACAAAATCTTCTTGTTGATATGCAGAAATAACTTCACTTTCTTCCATATTTTTTATTAATTCGATTTTATATGGATCCCCTTCAAACATTTTAAGTGCTTCTTCTTTACTTAATTCTAAACGTTTGATAAGTTTATTACTTTTAACAATTTTTTTCATTTCACGTTCGACATCACTTAATTTATCTTCGGTAATTACTTCATCACCTAGATCGATATCATAATAAAAACCTTCTGATATTACTGGTCCAACCCAAAACAATGCTTTGGGATATAATTTTTTAATAGCGTGTGCTAATAAATGTGCACAACTATGGTTAAGAAGATTTAATTGTTCATTTTCTTTTACATTAATCATTTTTTTCTTCCTCCTTGGTAAATTTCTTCTTTTGTTTGTTTTATTAATTTTTTCAATTCATTTTTAATTGACGTTATTTCCTTTTCCGTTCGTAAGTATTCCTCTTCTTTATCTGCTGGTTTTTGCAAAGTTTGTTTTAATCTTAAATCAAACAACTTTTTGCGTAGTTCATTATATTTTTGTTCCACTAATAACTTTTCCATGTCATCGTCCCTTCAATAAAAAAACGCTTCCTTATATTTATAAGGAGCGTTTAAACGCGGTACCATCCTACCTTGTATCTTAATTTAATAACGGTTTTATCCGGAAATTCTTTTAAAATTTCACTCATAGGTAGTAACTATTAAACTTTTTATTAGGTTTCCACCATCCCTAACTCGCTATTAAAAGATTATTTAATAATCATGTCCTAATCATCGCATTTAAATCAATTTTATCACTATTTTATAATTTGTCAACGCTTTTTACCATTTTTTCGAACTGCTTGAGAATATTCTTGCTGATAATAAGCATTTAATTCTCGTCTTTTATTCATATGATCACACATTAAACTTAAATTCTCATAACACTCTAATAACTGATTATCCGTATATTGTTTCTTTTCAATCATAAATTCTTTAACAGCTCTTTGTGTAATAATTGATGCATAACTTCGAATAGGAGTTGTCGTATGACAATAAGCAGTTAAATTTAAACCTTGATGACCAGTATTCTCAACTGAATACTTTGAAGGTTCATATATTTCTTCAATACATTTAACAATTTCATCGACTTTGCATTCAGCTTCCTTTTTCTTTTTTAATTCATTAATTATTTTATCATCTATTTTAACACTATTGACCCGATATAAGAACGGGATATTACCTTTTTGACTATCAAAATAATTACTAACAAAATGATTCGTTAAAATCATAATTTCACTAATTATTTTACCGCCCAAACTATTATCAGCATATTTACCATATAAATTATTATCAAGTTGTCTTTTGATTTTTTTAAGTGCGTGGTATTTCTGCTTATAGATATTTTCTCCTTTTAATTTTTCAGAAAAAGTAAGTAAACTTTCTAGTAATCTAGCTAATTCTAAATCATCTATTTGACCATCTAAAATACTACTGACATCACGATTAATTAAATTTTTATTAATCTTTATAATAGCTTGCCTAGCTTCAAAATTAACACAAATCAATTTAGGAGTAAATTCAAACATATACGCAATAGCATATTTATTTTCTTTTTCTTTAAGTGATAAGGTATTGTTTGATAACTCTCTTGGAAGCATATTAATCGTATTTTGGGGTAAATAGATAGTTTCAGCTTTTTTATAAGCTTCACGATCAATCAAACAATTATAAGGTATATACTCTGAAACATCACTAATATAAACACCTAATAAGGTATTACCATTTTTTAATTTTTCTAAAGAAACAGCATCATCAATAACATTAACTGCATTGTCATCAATCGTTATAATCATTTTCTTCGTTAAATCTAAGTATTTTTTACCATTAATATTGATATAATTTTCTAATTGTTCTAAAGCTTCATCACTAAAAGTTGGAGTAATCCCATATTTAAAATTAATATTATTTATTTGTTCAGTTAGATTCGTTTCAGTTTTACTTTTAATATCTTTGATTAATTCATTAAGAAAGAAAGTTATATTTTCACATTCTTTTTTCTTTAAAGGTGCTCTTTTTGTATTATCAATTTCTTGTAATAAATAATTGATAATTTGTTTTTGATAATTTTTATCTTTTTTAATGGTTGATGATACAATAACCAATTTAATAACTTTTTCTAAATAAATAACATTATAATTATCAAATTCATTCTTACAAGTATCAACATATTTATTGAATATTTTTTTAATTAACTTCTTACCAGTTTCATCTTGTAATTCAATTAAGTTAGGAAAAGTCCTAAATATTTCAACTAAATAATTATAATTTTTGACATCATAAATTAAATAATTTAAGAAGTGAACAACTTGATCTTTTTCTTCATAATTATTAGCTTGCTTTTTCCAAAAATTTAACCCTAGAATAGATACTTGAATATTATTCTGAATCTTATTTAAGAATATTTTACCTTCATAAAAATTCTCATCTGGATTATTTAGTTGTCGATTATTTAAAACTTGATTGCATAAATTATTTATTTTTTTCAACTCATCAATATTGTTATTAAAATCTTGTGCCTTTAATTTTGAAAAGTTAAATTCTAAATACTTAAAAGTTTTAAATAAGTATTTATAATCATCTGTTGGTTTATTAAAATCAAAATTAGTTATTTCGTCATGTAAAAAATCTAGAAGATGATTAATAAGTTCTAATTCATTGGTAATATTAACTTCTTTTTTCATTTCTTCAAAAGTATATTTTCTTTTTTGAATAAGAAGATCTTTAATTTTTGTTTTTACTTCTTTCATACGTTCCCCCATACTTCTTATTTTCTTAAATTTTCGCTTACCATTTCAATACAATCGGTCAATTGATTAATACGTTCAATAATTCTTCTAGCCTTTACCACATCGACACTATCTTTCGTTATACTTAAATGTTTTTCTAATGCTTTCAAATCTAAATTAGAGGTTAAGAAGGTTGGCAACTTGTCATCCATTCGGTATTGTAGGATACTACATAATATTTCATCCCGAGCCCAGCTAGTACTGTTTTCTGCCCCAATATCGTCAATTAATAAGAGCGGTACAGTTTTAATGTGATTGAATTTAGAATCAAAATCATGGCCAAAGGATGATTTTAATTCTCTTAAAAATTCTGGCCAAAAGACAATTGCACTTTTTATATTTTCTTTAGCTAATTCATTAAACATAGCAGCAATTAAATAAGTTTTACCACATCCAAAGTTTCCATGAAGATATAATCCTTTTAATCCTGAATCTTTCGTATAATTCTTAATGAATTCTTTAATCCAAGCAATAACTTCAAAACGATTTTCATCTTTAGCATAAATATTTTTCATACTAGCTTGTCTTAACTCTAAAGGCATTTTAAAGAAGGTGACATTTTTTTGATATCTGTTGTCTTTTGAAATCCTTTCTTGATAACGACAAGCCTTATAATTAAATCTCAATTTTTGATGATCAATTTTAGGTAAATAAGCATGTCCCTCAACCTTATTTTGACACTCCATAATACTTTTACAATTTAAACAATGGTTATATTCTTCCATACTTTCTTCTAATAAAGAAGTATATTTCATTAACTCTTCTTTAGGTAATTTTATTTTACTAACAAACTCACTAAAGTCTTTATTTTCACAGGCCAAATCAAACTCATTAGCTAAATCATATTTACTATTGGGGTTTATTTCAAATACATTTAGTTCTGTTTTTAACTTCTTCACTCTATCACCTATATTCTTTTAACATATCTTCCATCTGCTTTAACTTTTCCTCGTCAGGTAACTTAGCTTTAATTTCTTTATCAAACCATTCTGGTTTGTTTATTGTTTCTTTTGTTTTATGATTCTTAACTGGTTTTTGTCTATTTTTAAATTCTTCTTCCGCTATCTTCATCGCTGCTTCCACTGTTTCAATTTTACTTCTTTTCCATTGTGAAGCAATTACTTCAATAAATTTTTTTATTAATTTATTTTCATTTATTTTTAAAACATAATCAATTAAAACATTAATTACACCTGGTTTTAATTTCATATCAACAGCTAAATATTCTAAAATAGCTAGTTCATTTTTATTAAGTCTCGTTCCTCCATTTTTCATAACTAAAAAATCATGAGGACTAGTTGTTTCAAATTGGTATATTAGTTTACTTTTTTTAGAAGTATCACCGACTGGTTTTCTTAAATATTCTGGTTGGTTACGATAGATAAGGTTTGGTAATTTCCCACTATACTCTAATTCATAATAATTACGACAACTATTTTTTAACTTTTCCATATCGATATTTCTTTTTTCATTAATACTATTTTTTATAAGTTCACTTAAATCATCGTCACTTAAATCATAGATAAACGCTAAATTAGTAATTAGTTCTCTTACTTCTTTAGTGATACTTTTAAAGTTTAATAAATCTTCTGGAATAGATGCTAAGATGTTATCTAAATCAATTTTAGACATAAGATTTAATTTTTGATAATTTACCTTTTCAATATTACCTACTTCTCTAGTTGTTAGATGAGATGATTCAAAAACTTCATCAAATGAACACGTAATATTTTCATAATCTTTTAAAGGAAATTTAGGTCTCTTAAAATATGTAACAATTTTATCAAACTCAGTACTTCCGACTGTACTATATAAAATAGTACTTAAAATAGGATTATTTAAGAAATCATTAGCGCTTACTGGTGAATATAATTCATAAACATAATTATTGATTACATCTTTTCTGAAGTAAGTTTTAACTAACCCAATTGCTTCTAGTTTTTCTCTAGCTTCAACTAGTTCACTTAAACTAATACCCATACTAGATAATAAATAGTGATGCGTTAAAACATTTGATAAAACTTCATTTTGTTCTAAAGATGCCCATAACGAAAAATATAAGTTAATTGATGTTGCCCCAATGATTGGTTGGTAAAGCGTCATCAATAACTTACGATCTTGATTAGTTAAAACAGTTCGGTTGATGACAATATAATTATCAGCAGGTAAAATAGCAACTTTTATCATATCATCACTCCTAACCATTATTTCTCTAAAGATATAATATCATAAAAAGATTGAGAAAAAAAGACAAAATTTGAATTTCATCTCTTTTTATAATGAAACATTATGATAGATATTTTGAACATCTTCAACTTCTTCTAACATTTCATACATTCTATTAAAACTTACTAAATCTTCCTTATTTAATTCAACCATCATTTGTGGTATCATCGTTATTTCATCAACTTCAAATTCGATATTTTCTTTAAGGGTACTAATCGCTTCTTTAATGCGATATAAATCTTGAGGATAGCCATAGATAGTTGTAAGGTTATCAGTAACTTCAATATCATCGATATCGATATCGTGCTCAATTAAAACATTGAGGACTTCTTCTTCATCTAATCCTTTAACCCCAACAACACATAAATGATCATAGGTATAACTAACACTACCACTGACCCCCATTTTACCATTATTCTTATTTAAAGCTGGTCTAATATAACTTAAAGTTCGATTGACATTGTCGGTTAAACAGTCGACAATTAGAGTTGAACCTCCTGACCCAAACAATTCATAACGAACACTAGTATAGTTTTCATCAATCCCGCTACTTACTTTATCAATTGCTCTTTTAATAATATCTGATGGTACCTGATCTTTCTTAGCGCGGTCAATCAATCTTTTTAAAACAGCATTTGATGATACCTCTACCCCGCCATTTCTAGCAGCTTGATATATCTCTTTCGCATACATTGAATATAACTTAGCTTTAGCTGCTCCTGTTTTTTGGATACTAGCTTTTCTAACTTCATATGCTCTTCCCATAAAATCACCTTTCTGTCATATTTTACTTCTTTTTTTCATTTTTAACAGGTTATAAATGAAAATTTTAATTATTTATTAAAACGAGTTCCTTATTATTATACCTTTTATCTTTAGAAATTTAAGAAAATATTGTTTAACGATAAATTGGACAACTTTCAAATTCAATC
>JAQUFI010000074.1 GCA_028684735.1 Bacilli bacterium
TTACAAATATACATGGTATTATTTTAAATAAAGAAAATCATGATGTAATGGAAAGTGGATTTGTTTGCTCATTTTTGAGATATTTACGAAAACAAAAAGTTTTTGATTATCTATCAGTAGGTGGACAAGGTGGTAGTTTGGCAATGAAATATTGGAATGATGTTATTGTGCCTATATTTCCCAGAGAACAAGTAGAAGCCATATCTAATTTATATTGTATGGCAACTTCGCATAAAGAGGATATCATAGATATTGACAAATATAATTATCAAATTATTAAAGAACAAAGCATTCAAGAACTTGATAAATCCATTAAAAAATTAAAAAGCATTCTAAATAGTATTTATGATTATATTGTTTATAATAATGAATTTAAAATTGAAGATATTTATAAAATTATAAATAGTTATAAAGAATTCTAAAAAATGGACATACTAAGGAATTATCTTAAATGATAGTTCTTTTATTTTGTGTCAAATTGTTTTAAATCTGAATAGTTTGAATATAGGGTTGTAATTTAAAATATTATCTCTAACATTAAGGGTGTGGAGGTGTTTAGAATTTAATGAAATATAAAAGCAGATATGACGTAGGTCAAGAAGTTAAATTTATTTTTACTAATGATGCACTAGAAATTTTAAGAACTATAAGTTCTAAAACATGGATTTATGATATTCCAGATGTGTTAGTTGAACTTATAGATGACAACTTTGATATAGCATTAAAATCAGTTAAGTATGTTCCGAATATATATTTAAAATTAAATGATAAGTTTAGGAATGATAGACAATTAATTAAAGCAACTATTAAATCGTTTCGTAAGCATAATCGAATTAATGAAATAAATACTAGGATAAAACCATTAAAAAAATATGAATGAAAGGAGGAAATGTAATTAACTTGTTATATGGGGTAAAAACATATCTCTTGGTGGTTTATATTCAAAGTCATTTTAAATTGCAACAAAGGGGTTTAAAATTGTTTACAGCGATGGTTAAAGTTATATTGAAGGAATGTATCTGTAAGCAATAAATTAAGATTGGTGAAATTTTTGTTTAGTGTTTAAAAAGGGTTGCACTATCAAAAAAAAAGTGTTACATTACAATTAACAATCGTTTTTCAAAAAGAAAAAAGTAATATTACATTACTATATATTAAATACTAGTAATATTACATAACACAAAAAGATCTTCTAGCTTTTTAGAAGACCTTTAATATAAGCAATAATTAATTCTCTTTTATCTTTTGGCAGAAATATAATATTGTTAAATAACATATTAAGTTCTGGGTTACTATTTGATTTTTCAATATCATTTATTTTTATAGGATTGATTGTTTTTAATATAAATCTAAATTATAATCTAGGAAATCAGCCATACTTATTAAAGTTGGTAAACGTGGTATTTTACTGCCACCCATATAGGCTTTAATTGTTGCATCACTTATTTTAGAATTCATTGCAACTTTAGTAATTGAAAAATTTCTATCTTTTATAATTAAGTAAGATTGACCACTTAAAATATTATTGCTGTATACTAGAAAGATTGAACTATATACTACAAAGGTGATATAATGATACCAGAAGAATATATTGATGATGGAAATAGAGAATATATAAATGCTACTTTGAAAAAATAATAAATGGAGTAGGTGCAAAATAATGAATGGTGAAGGAAGTTTAAATATAGATAAACTGATGAAGATGCTTAAAGATTATGCAGACGAGCGAATTAAATCAAGTATAGGCGATAAAGATAAAAAATATGAATTATTACCAGTGATTGATATAAAGAATGATTCTTTCTCCCCTTTAGATAAGGATAAGAGTGAAAGTAAAATTATCAGTTTGATAAATAGCTATATTATATTTGAATTTTGGGATAAAAAAGAACATACTATTCAGCATATACTAGGTAAATTATTAAAATATAAAGATAGTTATTTAATAATTAAACCTTACAATTATATCAATGAACCAGATTTTTTTAAGGAATTTGAAAAAGTACATATTGATAAAATTAGAGGAATTGAAAAATATGAAGAATGTAATCCTAGTTTAAAATTTAAAGATGAATTTAAGGATACTATTTGTGAAATTACTGATAGAGATAATAAAACTATTACTGTATTAGTTAATGATTTTGATAATTTTGAGATTGAGTTTCAATTTAAATACAAAGATGAAAATGGTGAACGTATAGGAGCAGGTAGTTATCCGATTTGTTTAATCAAGGATATAAAGTTATTATGAACAAGTTTGATAATTTATCTAAAGAACAATTTTTAATGATATTTGAAACATTAAAAAAAGAAGGTCTAGCAGAGTTTTTATCTATGTTTGAAGATGATATAAATTCTATTATTAAATTAGTGGTAATTTCACCATTATCGTATAATTTATTAAGTCTTGAATTGAAAAAAAATAAATCTATAATAGAAAACGCTTATAAATCATTTGTAAAGAATAAAATAGCAGGTATTGATTTTTATTCTGTAATTGAAAATAGTGACAATAAAGTGAAAGCATTCCAAGAAATTTTTGGTAATCTGTCTTGTAGTGAAGGTATATTAAAAATACTTATTATTGATGAATATTGTGCTGATAGAACTACAGAATTGCTAGATGAATATAAAGTGCTAGTGATAGCTGATGATAATTTATTGAATGATATATTATGTATATGTGGGTTTGTTGGATTTCTTAATGTATTAAAGAATGATAGTGATTTTATATTAAGAATGGTAAAGATAAATGGTGATTGCTTATTACTTGCAAGCGACAGGTTAAAGAAAGATAGAACTCTAATTTTAGAAGCAGTAAAAAACAAACCAATGGTAGCTTTTGAATTGGGTTTATCAGAAGATGATCCAATATTGAAAACTGCTGTTGAAATAATTAGAAGTAATGCACACAGGTATATTGAATTGCCATGTTTAGATATAAATTAAAGAAGTAGGAGGTGATTGAAAATGGTAAATGAGAAGAAAGAAGTTAAACCACTAATACAATTACCAAAGAAGGTTGAGAAGGTTATATTATTTTTATTAATAGTTGTACCAACTTCATTCGTTGTAATAGTTACAATTGTAATTCTAGTAATCGATTCAAAACCAGCAAAAGCAATATCATGTGATGATTTTTACAAGGAGATACATAAAGCACGTGATGGTAAATTATATGTTGGAGATAATCCTTCTTCAACTCAATTATATTATGGAGATTTTACTAGTGAGCAACAAATATTGAATGAATATAGTATGTATTTATCAAATTGTGAGTTAGTCAGATAGGGGAAATAAAATGATTGAAAAAAACATCAATTAAAGTGGTGGACAAGAGAGTTAAAGCATCTAATGCAATTAAAAACGTAACAATTATTGGGCAACATATTGATGGTCATGTCACGAAAGTTAAGCATATTGGAAGTGATATAAAAAACATCATCCTAGAAGGTAAAATATCTAAAATCGAAATCTTAGAACTAGATGGTTTTGGTATGATATCAGCAAAATTAAATGATGGTACTGGAAGCGTAGTTCTTATGATGTGGGAAAAAGGTAATTTACCGTTCAGAGAATTAGTAAGTAAAATACATAAAGGCAAAAGTTATCGTGTTTTTGGGAATATACGAGAAGATTTGGTGGTATTAGGAAAAAACATTGAACTCATATCAGATAATATATAAAATAATTTATAGTTTGTACATTGTTTCTATTATACTGCGTGGTGTGTTTATATTAAATATTATTTAATGTTTGTTAGCTTTGGTTAAATTAGGATTATAACGGTTGATATTGATGGCATGTCTTCTAGAACAACAAATTGAGGCATAATAATGCCTTTTTTATTTAATTAATTTCTATGTAATCATAAATAGTTGTTTAATAAACTATATGATATAATAGATGTAGGTGATTGTTCATGGATGTTTTCACATATAAACACCGAGATGGTGAAGCTTATATATATAAGAATGGTAATAAGTGGGTTATAAAGAAAGGTAGTGTTTTTGCAAAAGAACCTATGCCTAATTTCATTAGTAAACACGGGGAGCATGGTAGTTCTACTAACTTAATGCCAATTAGAAACAAAATATTAACTCTTTATTGTGTTAATAATATATTACAAAAAGATTATGAAATAAATAGTTCTGGATTGGCAGGGGCATTAGTTAGTTTTGATGCTGCTGGTGTAAAATCAAGATGGAAAAATAAAGAAGGAGTATCTCTATCTGTTATAGACCCTAGAAAATCTACTAACAAATTTGAAAATAATGTTATAAATAAAGAGAATGGAGTTATTAGTATGATACAAGAAAAAGAACTAATAGAAGATGATAAAGATACAAGAAGAGTATTTACAGAAAAGAAGGATTTCCCGCTATCAACTATAAAAGAAATGTTTGATGATGGTGATATAATACCTCAACCAGATTATCAAAGAGATTATGTTATGGATCAAAAACAGGCTTCAAAATTGATAGAGTCTGTTTTAATGGGAATTCCAGTACCAACAGTATATTTATGTGAAGAATTAGATGGTACACACAGTATAATTGATGGACAACAAAGAATGACTTCATTTGTTAAGTTCTTAAAAAACGAATTTTCATTAAAAGGTTTAGAAGAATTATCTGAGTTAAATGGAAAATATTTTTCTGACTTGGATAAGAACATGCAACGTAATATAAAAACATCAACTCTTAATTCAATTATATTAACTAAAGAATCTCAAGAATTAAAGTATGAAATATTTGCTAGGTTAAATCAAGGCTCAATTAGGTTGACCCCACAGGAATTGAGAAATTGTATATATCGTGGTACTTTTAACAATATGTTGGAAGATATAGCCAAAAATAATAAGACTTTACAAACTTTATTTATTGAGAATAACACACGAAAAAAATATCAGGAATATATATTAAGATTCTTTGCATTAAGAAATTTTAATGACTATAGTTCCTCTATGCTAAAAACAATGAATCTGTATATGGTAGATCACCAAAATGACAATGAGAAAAATATTGAAGACGCTAGAAGGCTATTCAATTCTAAAATAGATATAATAAAGCAAGTATTTGGTAACTTGGCATTTTGTGCTTATGATAGAACAAAAGGACAATTTATGAATAAGTTTAGTGGTTCTGTTTATGACTCAATTATTATTGCTTGTTCAATGTTTGATAATCATATTTTAATGAGTCATGCTGATATGATCAGAAGACAAGTAGAAGAATTGAAGAAGAATAATTTGGACTACCAAGATTATACTTATGCTGCTACCGGTTCTAAAGATAGGGTAGTTGGTAGAATAATGTTAATATATAATACTATTTCAGAAATTGTAGGGAAAGGTAATACAGTAAATTCTCAAAGAAACTTTGACTATGATATAAAAGAAAGATTATTTAATGAAGGGTATATATGTTCTTATTGTGGGAATGAAATATTGAAAATTGAAGATGCAGAAGTAGATCATATAATACCATATTCAAGAGGTGGAAATACTACTGAAGATAATGCACAATTATTGCATAGGCATTGTAATAGAACAAAAAA
>JAQUFI010000011.1 GCA_028684735.1 Bacilli bacterium
TCCTGTAGAAAATGTTTCCGGCACAAGGTCCGTGACTATCAACGTATCCCGTGGGGGCTGCTTTCTGATCTGGTTCGAACATTATTCCTAAATCACCTAGTTATTATTCGCCTTTAGTTGATCAAACTGCCGCTAAAAAAAGACAACAACTAATCTTAAATAGTATGGTTAAAAATAAATTTATTACTGAAAAACAGAAAGAAGAAGCCTCAAAAAAAGAGTTAACTTATATTGGTAAGTCACAAAAAGCTAATCTTTCAACTCTGATGTATTATCAAAATGCAGTTATTGATGAATTAAAAAGTCTTAAAACGATTCCTGCTTCCTTTTTAGAGACTGGCGGTCTTAAAATCTATACTAATTTAGATATTGAAATTCAAAAAAATATGGAAGAGAATATTGAGAAATATATGGATCCTAATTCTTCAATTGAAATTGCTAGTATTGTGATGGAACCAAATACTGGTAAAGTACTAGCTTTAACAGGTGGTCGAGATTATTCAAAAAGCCAATATAATCGTGCTATATCAGCAAAAAGACAAGTTGGTTCAACCCTTAAACCTTTTTTATATTATACAGCTTTAGAAAATGGGTTCACTCCTTCAACAACTTTTACTAGTACTAAAACAACCTTTACCTTTTCTGAAGATAAAACATATAGTCCTCAAAATTATGGCAATAGTTATCCTAATAAACCAATCAGTATCGCTGCTGCTCTAGCTTATTCTGATAATATATATGCGGTGAAAACCCATTTGTTTTTAGGTGAAGAAATGTTAGTAAATACGATGAAAAGAGTTGGTGTTAAAACAGCTTTAGCTCCTGTCCCCTCATTAGCTTTAGGTAGTGAGGAAATAAGTTTATTAGAAATGATGACAGGTTATGCCGTTTTAGCTAATGAAGGTTATAAAATAGAACCATCCTTTATTACAAAAGTAGAAGATATCAATGGAAATATTTTATATGAACATAATATAAAAAAGGAAAGTGTTTTAAATAAAAGTATTACTTATATTTTAAATGAAATGCTTAATAATTGTTATGCAACAGAGTTTATTGATTATAATTATCCTACCTGTATAAATATTGCTTCTAAATTAACGAGAAAATATGCCATAAAAACTGGTACTACCGATACTGATCATCTTATTTTTGGTTACAACAATGATTTGTTAATGGGTATTTGGTCAGGTCATGATAACAACACTTATACGACAACCGCTGAAGGAAGTCCTATTAAACATATTTGGGCTGATACAATGGAAAGTTATTTTAAGGATAAACCAGATGATTCATGGTATAAAATGCCAATTAATATTGTTGGAACATTAGTTGAACCAATAAGTGGTCATCTAGTTACTAAAAGTAGTACGAAGAAGAAAATTTTATATTATATTAAAGGTACTGAACCAACCACAACTGAACAAAATCTAGATGATTTAATTCCTACCATTAAAACAGATTAAAAAAAGGCTTATTTGCCTTTTTATAATACTGGAGTTAAATTATTATTGGCTAATAAATCCTTACCATAAGTATATATCTTAGCCATATCACTATTTACTCTATCTAATATTTCATGAACACTTACTGGTATCGTAATCACATTGACTTTTAAATTTTCTAATTTTTTTAATATCTTCGGATCAATATAGCAATCCTTAAAAGTTATACAATTAACTTTAACATTTTTATTTGATAATCGATAAGCTACTAGTTTATCGATTTGCTTTAATAATTTTTTGCCAGATGAAACAAAATTTCTTTTTTGAGAATATCCTTTATTAAAGACAAAGTCTTCTCTTTTTAAATCATTAGTATCATATTCACGATAAGCACTAAGCGATGACAGTAATTGAACAACAACTTTAACTTCACATAAATTAATTATTTTCTTATCTAAAAAACAAATATCGACAACGGTTATTCCTTTACTTGTTTCAATAACCTTTTCATTTTCAATTTTAGGGTATTTTGAAGATAAATAATCAGTTGCTATATAATTACCATAAGCACCTAATAAATTAGAAACAGATGATTCAAATAACTCCCTTTTAGATGAAAACAACATATTTTTTAAAATCTCATTGATATCCAATTTCATTTTCCTAGCCATCTTAATAACTTCTTCAGGTAATATCGTTTTAGCATAGTTTAAATAATCATCGATTATTTCTTTTTGTTCTAAAGATAAATTTTTCTTACCAAATGCCCAAATACCTACTTTTTTCATTCTAGTCCTACTACTCATCTTTAATAATCGTAACTAGATTTCCTTGTTTAAGAAAATGAGCATTCGCATCATCGGTATCAAGATGCAATTCAAAACAATAATTATCACTTGCTTTTAAAGCAACATTATCAACGATACCACCTTTATGACCATCAATTTTTATTTTTACCTTAGATAAACCTACTAAACCATAATTAATCATTTCATCATTGGTAATATGAATATGACGATTAGCAATAATACATCCTTCACTTAAGTTAACTGAACCTTGAGGTCCAATTAAAGTAATCGCTTCACTACCTTCTAAATCACCAGAATCTCTAACTGGTGGATTTAATCCTAATTTATAAGCATCTGTTTTAGATATTTCAACTTGTGTATAATTTCTTAATGGTCCAATAATTCTTACATTATCAATTATATTCTTATCAGTTTTTAGAGAAACTTTAAGATCACTAGCAAATTCTCCCGGTTGACTTAGTTCTTTATAAACCGTTAATTCTGCATCTGGACCAAATAAAATATTAAAATCATCTTGTTTTAAATGAACATGACGAATAGAAATACCAACTTTAATTTTCATATTATCACTCTCCAACTATAATTATAGCATATTTTAGTTTATATTTAATATATTTTATTTGAAAGGATGGTTTAAATGGATAATAAATTTTTTAACCAATCAGGATTCCCTGGTTCTCCTATATACTCAGGGAATACAGCTCTCCCTAATCAGCAAACAGTCCCTAACTATGCCGTTAATGAAGTACCTTTTGAACAATCTTATATTGAAAATATCTTAAGATTAAATCGGGGGAAAAATGTTCGCGTTCACATGACTTTTCCTGATTCAACAGAATGGCGTGATATGGAATTTCAAGGAATTATTGAAGAATCAGGTCGAGATCATATTATTTTAAGTGAACCTGCTACCGGCAAATGGCAACTCTTATTAATGATTTATGTTGATTTTATTACTTTCGATGAAAGAGTTAATTATAGTCAACAATTTGTTCCAAGTAATTGAATTAAATAACTTTATTTGCTATAATGTACATAGGTGATTGTATGGAATTATTTGTTATTAGTATGTTGATTATCATTATCATATGTTTCTTTTTAATTTGGTATATTAGTACCTACAATCGTTATCAAAGTTTAATTATTAGAATTAACGAAGCAGAGGTTAATATCGATACTACATTAAGAAAAAGATTTGATTTATTAAATAAGTCGATTGGAATCATTAAAGGTAATAGCGATATAAAAGATGAGGTGCTAGAGATTATTGTTAAATTAAGATCTCGTAAATTAACTAACTTTGACTTAGATCGTCAATTATATGAAGCAATCAATGAATTTCATAATATTTTAGAAACGAATGACGAATTAAAAGGTAATGAAAATATAATTAAAATAAACCATAGTTTAGCTGAATCAGAAACAGAAATCGTAGCTAGCCGAAAATACTATAATGATATTATTACTAATTATAATAAATTACTTAAAAAATTCCCTACTAACTTAGTCGCAATAATTTCTAAATATAAAGAAAAAACCTATTTTGATGGCAAAAATTTAGAAGATGATATTGTTAATGATTTTAAATTATAACAAAATAATTTTTAAGATTGATTGAATTTAATCAGTCTTTTTTTATACAAAAATCCTTCTGTGGTAAATTATTTACCTCAGAAGGATTTAATATTTAAAAACCATTTCCTATTTTTTGTAATTTATTTTTAAAACTCCTCTTCTAAAATATGGATATTTGATATTTTGATCAAAAATCCAAACAATATAACCAGTAGAAGTTGTTATATTACTATTTTTAAAGATATTTCTGATTTTTTCTTCGTCATCCTTTTTGTGATAAGTACATATTGATAATTTAACTTTTTGATATTTATCTAACAATTTTTTATAGCAAAAACTTCATTACCTTCAATATCCATTTTAATAAATGCTGTATCATTACTTTTTTTAATACCTTCAGAAAATTCATCTAATGTAATACTATTAGTATCTGTTTTATCCCCAACAAATTTTGGAACAATTGTTACTTTATGTTCATAATCTTTGAAGGTACATTTTAAGGCTTCTATCCAATGATCATCACATTCAAAAAGATAAACATGTTTAGATAATTCTATATTTTGAAATGCAAAAATTCCTTCTGCCGCTCCAATATCATATAAAACATCTCCTTTATTTACTTTAAATGTTTTATCGGTATAACAATGAGGGGAATTTTGATATTGTTCTATGAAGATCCATCGATAATAATTTTTAACAGATATTTTTGTGTCATAATGTCTTGAAAAATATAATCTTTTATTATTTTCAATAATATATAATAATCCATTATATTTATCCTTAAAAACCTTAATTTTATTCTTAGGTTTAAATCCATATTGATATTCAATTGGAATAAAACTTAAAAATAAATGTTTTTTTATTGTTTTCAAGGTTGGTTTTAAGGATTCATCATTATTATTCTTATACTCCTTTAGAATGGTTTTTCTTAATTTAAAAAGTTTGATTTTAGTTCTAATTCTTGTTCTAATTTTTAAAATTTTTTTAATTTTTATTAAATAAGTTTTAATTATATAATTCATTTTACTTTCTTTTTTTCCTTAGATAAACAATTAATATAACTAATATTAAAAAACTTCCGCCACCAATTAAATAATAAAATCGATTATCTTGTTCCTCTAAATTATCTTTTTCTTTAACACTTTCATTAAATTTAAAAACAATTTCTCCATCTTTACTATATAAATAATTTTCACGAGCATATCTAGCAACATAATCAGGATCCTGTAACTTATCGATTTCTGTTTTTAAGGCTTGTTCTTCTTTTTTTAATTCAACTATTTCTTTATTTAATTGTTTTGATTCCTTTTTTAAATTATATAATTTAGTAGCTGAAGTTACAAATGATAGGAGGAAAAAAGAAATACTAATGAAAAAAAGAGGTACTAAAATCATTAATCTTCGCTTAGATTTTTTACTAATTACCCTTTTTTTCATACTATCACCTATAATAAATTATATCATCTTTTAGGTACCTTCGCAACCTTCTTATGTATACTACCGTCAAATATAAAACCTAAAATAATACAAATAATACTATATGGGTGAAGAATTCCATTATTAATATGTTTTAAGATCAAAAAATAAATCAAAGTATTGACTAGGACAAAGGAAAAAGTTATTAAAATCTTTACTTCTTTTTTCTCACTATAAATAAATTTATAATTTAAACCTAAGAAAAAAGAAAAAAAGGCTCCAAAAACAAAAGAGAAAATAAGTAATATTAGTTGTGTCTTTAAATTCATTATTTAAATAACTTACTAAATATTCCTTCTTCTTTTTCTTTTTTTAAGGAATCTTCCATATAATTTAAACTATTAATTTTTCCTTTGATTGATACATTACCTTGATAAGTATCCAATTTAATTATTTCTAAATCTAAACCCTTTATTAAGATATAACCCATTGATGTTTCCATTAAAAATTCTTCATTATTAAAACTATCAATCTTATTAACACCAGTAACAACAATATTCTTTCTTTCGTTAATAGTTATATTATGATTGAGTGATGCAATTGTATCAGTCTTGTCCATAATTACCTCCACTGCTACATTATATGCATCATATTATAATTTATGAAAATTATTAATCTCTTATTCTTCTTCTTTTTTATAAGCTTCAAGGATTTCATCTTCAAACATTTTACGAACTTCTTGATTAATTGGATGTGCAATATCTCGATATGAGCCTACTGCTGTTTTACGACTTGGCATTGCAATAAACAAACCATTATCGCCTTCGATAATACGAATATCATGAATAGCAAAACAATCATCGATTAGTACTGATGCTATTCCTTTCATTCTAGAATCTTCTTTTTCAATTTTACGGACATTTACAGATGTAATTTTCAAGCATATCTCTCCCTTCAAAAAGACTTCCATAAGTCAAGTATATACCATTTTTTTCCAAAAAGCAACACTGAATTATATTAATAGTCTATTTTTATCGTTTGAGTTATAATATCAGAATATGAAAAAGTT
Source organism: Bacilli bacterium (assembly GCA_028684735.1). Taxonomy (GTDB): domain Bacteria; phylum Bacillota_I; class Bacilli_A; order RF39; family UBA660; genus UBA5364. The sequence continues at coordinate 6,315 of JAQUFI010000011.1, forward strand.
TTAATTTCATTATTTATATTTGTCAATTCAACTAAAAAAATATAATTATATAATTCTTTAATAACGGCATTATACTTTTCAACCTTATTTCTTCCTAAATTATACCTTATGGTAACCTCTTCTCCTAGATGATTATTTAACTCCTCCTTAATGGTTTCAATATTCATAAATATCTCCTCATCTAGGGTATCCTACATACATTGTCCCCTTGGTTGTTATCCCGCCAATACCATTAGCACCATATTTAGTATTTTCTAAAATCTTTTTAACATTAATTTCAACATTAACATCAGCTCGTGCCATACTTGTAGCAATAATTGCTGGATCTAAAGCATGAATATTAACTCTTCTTGGACTAGATGCAAAATTAGCACCAGCTCTTATTAAATCTTCATAATCGGATTGACAAGCTCCAGCTACAATAATTAATTTATCATGACTCTTTTCATACTTTCTAGCTTCTTTAACCGCATTAATAAAATTATAACTGTTTTTATAGGCATTAAGATTACTAGTTTCACCTTTTTTCTTATAATAGGCATCATGACCAGTGATTACTACAATATTAGGTTTAAATTCGTCTAACCAATCACTTATATAATAAGCTATATTTTCTTCAGTTGATAATTTACCAATCGCCATCACATTAGCTTCCTTATAATAATTCAAACATCTATTTAAATAATCATTATCGCCATCGATGTGCAGTATTTTACCAGGCAAATAAAAATAGTCATCCCGTTCACAAAGTGGATTAGGTTTTACTCTTTGAATAAAATCTAATTCTTCTTCAATATCATTATCTTTGACATATTTTTTTAAGTCTGCCAGTTCACTATCAGCATATAATCTAATGTTAATACCTTTTAGGTAGTAAATATCATCAATAATATCTGTAATCACAAATACAATATCATTATTATATGATTCCCTAGTAACTAAATCTCCTTTTTTTAATTCCATATGACCTCCCATATATTATATGATTCAAAAAAAAAACTATTCACTTTGAATAGTCTTCATAATTTGGTATGGATCATCACTACTACCAAATCCATCAATTATTTTAACTTCTTCGTTTAAAAGGATTACCGCCCTTATATTTTTTTCATTACTAACCTTATCAAAATAGATATTACCATCATTATATAAATACCAACCATTATTGTTTAAACCGTCATCCATTAACCAAGTACTAGTATTACCCAAATAACTAACTGGGCACTTAATTATTTCTTCAACTTGACATTTTTGAAGAGTTGCCATTGTTACTTCTTCAATACTTAACAACCTAATTGGTAACTCTGTCTTTTTCCAATTACTTGTTTTTATATAATCCTGATTTAGTTGATTATAATGTTTTAACAAAAGAGGATATGCCCCGCCTTCTATAAAGTTAGTTGTCTCTAAAGACACGGTACTAATGGATCCATCACTAACTAATTTAATTCCCTCTTTACCTATTTCCATAATTCGCCATAACTTGTCATCATACTCGAGATAGTTGTCAACACTAAATCCCCGATAAAGATATTTATTACCTCCTACATCATATAAACCATCACCACTATTAACAATTTCCATTTTGGCCCCTTTGATTAATTTATAGATTGGACATTTCCCATCCCCTATAATGGCTTGTTCAGCAAAGGAATATTTTACCGCACATTTATCTTTGTATTCTAAAATAATCGTGATAGAACGATTAGGATCAACAAAAACTGTACCTTTTCCCACAATCTTTAAATCAATTACTTCATTACCTTTTTTAAGCCCTTGATTAATTTGATACTCAATAACCTCATCAATTGATTTATCATCTATATTTTGATTAACAATTGATATAATTTTCTCAATATTTTTATTTATGATATTGTCATTAATTGATTTAGTTTCATTAATAATAATAGGTACGATTATTATTAATATAATAATCAGAATAATGATATTTTGCTTTGTTTGATTCTTCATTTAACTCACCAATTATATTATATCAAAAATATAAAAAAACATATAGTAAACTATACGTTTAAATGTTTCTTTACAGCTCTCCAACTTCCAAACATTCCAACTGCAATGCCAATTAAGATTAATACACCTGATGTATAATATATAAAAGGTATTGGTTCAATTAATCTAATAAAAGGAGAGAATATCTGTCCATCAAATTTATTGAATAAAGCTATATAGCCATAAGTAGTTAGGGTAATCGGAATAACTGAACCAATAATCCCTAGAAATAACCCTTCAAAGATAAAAGGTATTTTAATATTAATATTTGAAGCTCCAACTAAGCGCATAATTTCAATTTCTCTTTTTCTAGAAAAAATTGTAATTTTGATGGTATTAGAAATCAAGAAAGCAGTTACAACAATTAAAGCAATAACTGTTCCGATACTAATATTTTTTATAACTTCGAAAACGGATACTAACTGTTCAACCATTCCTTCACCATATTTAACTGAATTAACATTTTCAATATTTCTTATTTTATCAGCAACTTCTGAAATTTTTTCAATATCAGTTACTTTTACTAAGAAAGTTGATTGAATTGGACTTTCAGCTTCATCCCAATCCTTCATAATGTTTTTAAATACTTCTGAAGAAGCCATCATATCCTCAGAAATTTTGATTTTAGATTCATAACGATATGTTTCAATATAATCTAAAGCATTGATTTGGTCTTCCACATCATCAGTTTCTTCGGAAGTAATGTCAACATCTAAAAAGGTAACAATCGTAACATCTCTCTCAATATTGGAAGCAAAATTATTAACATTATAGGTTAAAACAATAGCTATCGATACAACAATTAGAGTAATCGTAATACAAGAAATAGAAGCTAGAGAAAGAGCAAAGTTTCTAAAGACACTTTTAAAAGAATCACGAATATTGCGACCTAAAATTCTAAAGAACTTCATGAGCATACTCTCCTTCTGGGTAATCCTTTAGAACTCTTCCTGCATCTAATAAGATTACACGTTTCTTTAATTTTTTAACGATTCCGGTATCATGTGTAACCATAATAATCGTTGTCCCTAATTTATTTATTTCCTCTAGCACTTTCATAATTTCCATACTCGTTGTTTGGTCTAAGTTCCCTGTCGGTTCATCACAAATTAGTATTTTAGGACCATTAACAATTGCTCTAGCAATTGCTACTCTTTGTTGTTCCCCACCTGATAATTCAGTTGGGTATTGTCTAGCTTTATTCTTAAGTCCAACCAAATCTAATACTTTCATTACTTTAGAATGAATTTCACTTTTGGGTAACCCAAAAATCTCTAAAGCAAAAGCAACGTTTTCATAAACATTTGATTTATTTAATAATTTAAAATCTTGGAAAACAACTCCTATTTTTCTTCTCAATTTATATACTTTACCATTCCTAATTTTAGTAACATCAAGTCCACCAATTTCAATATTCCCACTAGTTGGTTTTTCTTGACGATAAAGCATTTTAATTAGGGTTGATTTTCCACAACCAGTTGACCCAATAACAAAAATAAATTCCCCTTTTTCAATTTTTAAATTTAAATCATATAGGGCCGTTACACCATTTTTATATGATTTTTTAACATTTCTCATATCGATAAAACTCAATATATCACCCCTTTTTTAATTTTTAAAATTATCCAATAAATACTCACTAATAAATATATCAATATCCCCATCCAATACTTTATCAACATTACTTGTTTCAGTATTTGTACGATGATCTTTAACTAAAGAATATGGATGAAGGATATAACTTCTGATTTGTGAACCAAAATTAATTTCCTTTTGAGTTCCCTTTAAATTTTTTAATTTAGCTTCCCTTTTTTCTATTTCTAATTGATATAATTTATTTTTTAATATTTCTAAAGCTTTTTCTTTATTTTGAATTTGACTTCGTTCATTTTGACAAGTCACAACTATTTTAGTTGGTAAATGAGTTATCCGAACGGCACTATCAGTCGTATTAACGCTTTGACCTCCAGCACCAGTACTACGATAAACATCAATTTTTATATCATTCTCTTTTAAATCAATATCAACCTTTTTATTATCAAATAGTGGGGTAATATCAACTGAAGCAAAAGATGTGTGACGACGATTATTAGAATCAAATGGCGATAAACGAACTAAACGATGAACACCTTTTTCACCTTTTAAATAACCATAAGCATTAAAACCTTTAACGATGATAGTAACACTCTTTAAACCAGCTTCTTCACCTAATTGTTCATCGATAATCTCAACTTGATATCCCTTTTTTACAAAGTATCTTGTATACATACGATATAACATTTGGGCCCAATCACAAGCTTCGGTTCCACCTGCCCCAGAATGGATTTCAACAATGGCATTTTCCTTGTCGTATTCACCACTTAAGAGTAATGAAACCTTTAAAACTTTTATTTCATTTTCTATATTATTTATATCTGCTTCAACAATCATTTTTAGTTCTTCATCGTTTTCTTCTTTCAATTGTTCAAGTATTTCAATATTATTTGTTATTTTATTTTTAATCTCATTAATGCTCTTTAAATCATTTTTTATATCATTTAATTCATCAATTATTTTTTCACTATATTGTTTATCATCCCAAAAATTAGGCGCCAACATTTCTCTTTCTAATTCTTTAAGACGTTCCTCTTTTTGTTTTGGGTCAAAGAGACCTCCATAATTCATAAATATCATTATGATATTTATAATATACATTCAAGATTTCATTTATATCCATTTTCATCCTCCATGCATTATATAGATTATACCATTTTTTCAATTTTTTTCCTATGGAAATTTATAACATTTAAAAAAATCTTTCCGAAGAAAGATTATTTTTCATAATCACAACTACTACATTTGATTTTCTTATTTTTAGTTACTAAAATACTACTACATTCTGGACATTTTTCTTCAATTGGTTTATCCCAATAAGCTGTTTTACATGTAGGATAATTATCACATCCATAAAACACTTTACCTTTTTTACTTCTTTTTTCAACTATCTTGCCACCACAATTAGGACAATCAATAACTTCTATAACTTCCTTAGTTCCTCCTTTAATATACTTACAAGTTGGGAAATTACTACAAGCTACAAATTCACCATATTTCCCTTTTCGAATAACTAAAGGGTGACTACAGTTAGGACAATCTTCGCCTGTTTTTTCAGCTTCCTTTTTAGGCATTGCATCAAAAGCCTTTTGAACAGAAGGTTCAAACTCATTATAAAATTTATCTAACATTTCATTCCACACCATTTCCCCTTCACTTATTTTATCTAATTCATTTTCCATATTAGCCGTATATTCGACATTAATAATATGGCTAAAGTGCTCTTTTAGTTTATCAGTAATCTCCGTTCCAATACTTGTTGGAACAAATTTCTTTTCGATAACATCGACATAACCTCTCGTTTTAATATTATCAATGGTTTTTGAATAAGTACTAGGGCGTCCAATACCTAATTCTTCCATTTCCTTAATTAATTTAGCTTCTGTATAACGAGCCGGTGGTTTAGTGAAATGTTGCTCTTTCTTTATTTCATTAGATACAATAACTTTTGATTGATAGGTATCGAATGGTGGTAGTTCTTTTTCAGTTGTTTCTTCATAATCTTTATATACTTTTAAATAACCATCAAAAATAATAGTTTGACCAGTAGCTTTAAATTGATAATTATTATTATCCAAAATAACAGTCGTATTATCTGTTTTAGCATCTTTCATTAAACTAGCTAAAGCACGGTCATAAATTATTTTATATAACTTATATTCATCGTTTGATAAAAATGGTTTCACACTTAATGGGTCACGATTAATACTAGTTGGTCTAATTGCTTCATGAGCATCTTGAACATTATCTTTCTTCTTATTTATTTTTACACTTCCAAGATATTCTTTCCCAAACTTTGCTTCAATATATTCATAGGTATTTTTGACAAATTCATATGATAAACGAGTTGAATCAGTACGCATATAAGTAATTAAACCAACTGTTTCATCTGCTAATTCAATCCCTTCATATAACTTTTGAGCAATCGTCATCGTCTTCTTAGCTGTATACCCTAATTTATTAGAAGCATCTTGTTGCAACGTACTAGTTATGTAAGCTGGTCTTGATTTCTTATTCTTGGTTTTCTTTTCAACACTTTCAATTTTAAAAGCATTGCTTAACTTGTTTAAAATATCGTTAGCTTCAATTTCGTTTTTAATTTTAATATCTTTATGATTGTAATTAAATAATTCAGCTTCAAAATCTTTAAAGTTGGCAGTAATGGTCCAATATTCTTCGGTAATAAACTTTTCTATTTCGCGTTCACGATCGACAATTAATTTTAAAGCCACACTTTGAACACGACCGGCACTAGTTCCATCTGTTTTTGATTGAACTAATTTACTTAATCGAAATCCAATAATACGGTCTAAAATTCTTCTCGTTTCTTGACTATTAACTAAGTTATTATCTAGTTTACGAGGATTTTTAAAAGCATTTATAATTGCATCCTTAGTAATTTCATTAAAGACTACTCGTTCATAATTGCATTCTTTTAAATCTAAAGCATCATATAAGTGCCAAGAAATAGCTTCTCCTTCACGATCAGGGTCAGTAGCTAGAAAGACATAATCTGCTTTATTAGCTGCCTTTTTTAATTCATCGACGACTTTCTTTTTACCTTTAATAATTACGTAGTCTGGTTTGAATTGATTTTCAATATCAACCCCAAAACCAAATTTACCCCTAGTCGATAGATCTCTAATATGACCTTTACTAGAAACAACGGTATATTCTTTGCCTAAATACTTCTCAATTGTTTTAGATTTACTAGGTGATTCCACAATAACTAAGTTCTTAGCCATAATCCACTTCCTTCATTTCATATAATTTATACACTAATATCACTAAATTGTCAATATTTTAAATTTAACTCTATCTTTAATATACCCTAATTATTCATTTATTCCTTTTCATCTTTAACATATCATAGAATGCTTCTAATCTTGTTTTCATTCCTACTTCACTAGTATTCGCATCAAAACTAAAGAATAATAAAGGAACTTTATATTTCCCACATATTTTACTTATAATAGGCATAATGGCAATTTCAGGAGTACAAAAAGAAGACTTAATATGAATAATACCATCGTAATGATGTTGACATAAATATTCACAACGATAAACATTGTCAGAAGCATCAGCACCCATTCGATACTTCACATAATGAGATAGTTTAAGAAACTTTTGAATAGCTCTTTTTTTCTTAAACATTAAATAATCAGCATTCGTATATCTAGTAATAGAAACACGATTACGAGCTAATTCAGCTTCTAATTCATAATTAGCAAAAGGTTCCATAATCGTATAGAGTTCACCAATGATTGCTACTTTTAAACAATCATCAGGTTTATCTATACTTAGGGATTTAAATTTATTATAATACTGTTTATATTTTTTCCTTAAGTCTAGATAACTGGTAATATTACTAAAAGATACTAGCATTTCTTCTTTTAAGTTTTTAAAACTATTTTTTTCTAATTCAAAACCCATATTCTCTCGAATATAAACATCTATCTTATCCATATACTTAATCATTTTAATCGTTATGAATAGATATGCTAAAGCCTTAAAATAATTAATCTTCCCTATTTTTTTTATTTTTTTAATAATATCTTTAAAATTAGCTCGGCCAGCCGTAATTAAATTTATTAAAATAAAATTATATCCCAAATCCTTTAAGATTTGTTCTTGTAATTCACTATAATAACCATACCTACAACCCCCACCTAATTGAATTAAGACATTAGCTCCTAATTCTAAACATTCAATATAAGTGCCTAAAGTATATTTAAATGGGGTACAGACAAACTCTGGACTATAACGATTACCTAATTCAATTGTCTTAGCAGTTATATTAGGTGCATCAATTATTATGGAATCAGAAATATTTTTTAAGAGGTATTTAATTGGAACATGATAGTCACCCATTTGAGGAAAGGCGATTAATTTAGCTTTTAGCATATAAAATATCTATAAAACTTTCTAATCTTGTAATAGTACCAGTTAAAGAATTAATATCATCTAAGATTAAGTTTAAATAGGGTAAATTCATTTTTCTGATTACTAATTCATTAACTAATGAATCAGGACCACATGGGAATGATGAAATAAAAATAACCCCATCAATTCTATCTTTTACCAATTCAATAGCCCCTATACTTTCTTTACTATATTTCCAATATAAGTTATTACTATATTGTTTACTTAAACCATTGGTATGATCAAATAAATAACTATACACAATTTCAATCTTCATCTCTTCTAAATATTGGATTATAGAATAACCAATATACCTATCTTCTAGATTATAAGGGTGACTAACCATCAAAATCTTTAAATTATTACTTTTTAACTTATTATTATTTATCATCTTTAACCTTTTTATATATTTATTACTTTTTATTTGACTTATTTTATAAGTTTCAATTATTTTAGATTTTTTAAAACCAAATTGTTTCCCAATTTTAATTAATTCTTTCAACATATTTTGCTTATTTTTCTCATCAATATTTATATCTATTATTTTTAAATCAAAAAGATTGTTTACAATATCATAAAGGCTTGCGAAATTGGTACACATTTGGTCATATAATCCATAATTATCAATTCTCATTAATAATAAATAATCACATTTATCTTTTAAATAAGCAACATGACCAAGATAAGTTTTTAATGACAAACACATCTCATCGCTCGCATAATAATTACCTTGATTAATTAGTTCTCGATTAGTTTCGATACTAACGATAACTTCAAAACCTAATCTCTTAAAAAAGTCAGTTAGAAAAAAACCATCATAATAATAATATAGACCTCGCGGAATACCTATTTTTATTTCGTCCATAATATCACCTAAATAAATATATTAAATATACCTATTTTTATGAATATATACTTATCATAAGGGAAAAATAATAAAGAGGGGAAAGTGAAAGAAAATCAAAAAATTGTTTGTGATGTATTTGATTGTGAATACTCTGAATGTGAAAAAGAAAGATGTAAACTAGCTAGTATAAAAGTATCAAAATCTAATGAGAAGAATGATAATGAAGATACCCTTTATGATAGTTATAAAAAATGAAAATAAAAAATCTATTTTAAGATAGATTTTTAATTATCACAATTTCCTTTTGTGATATTGATTTCACGGCCATGACTAATCGCACAATAAACCCCATCAGTAATTTTAATTTTCATTTCATTGCTTGATTTATTAAACATAATTGTTCCTGAACCATTTTCAAGTATCTCATCCATTTTGATGATTTCTTCATGTTTTTTTTCAGAATTATAAGTACTATTGATATAATATAAATTTTCATCGATATATTTATATTCTAATTCATCAATAATAATATTGTTATTACCGTGAATATTAACGGCCTTAACAATTGCTTCAACTTTTCTCATAAAATCAGCTTGTCTTTGATCATTAATTCTTTGATAAGTTGATACTATATTAATTATATTGATAATTAATAATAAAACGATAATGCCAATTAATATCGTTCTTTTTTGTGCTTTATTCATACGTTTACTCCTTACTTATGATACAATTAAAGTATATAATAAATTATTAGTAATGTCAATTGACCAAGATTTATAAAAGAATTATAGATTTTATATTTAAAACATGATATAATAATATAATTTTCTGGAGGAGTGGTATCATGCACCTAAAAGAATTAACAAGTGAAGAATTTAATGCTTTTACTAAATCATATCCTACTTATTCTTTATACCAAACAAGTGAATACGCGAATGTTATGAGTAGACAATACTATCAAACTATTTATGTAGGATTAAAAGATAATAATGGTAAAATTCTTGCTGCCTCATTAATTCTAGTTCAAAAACTAGATGGTTTTAAGTATGCCTATGCTCCTAGAGGTTTTTTACTAGATTATAATGATTTCAATTTACTAAAAACTTTTACCAAAGCTCTTAAAAAATTCTTAGGAAAAAGAGAAATTATTGCGGTTAAATTATCTCCTATAGTAATTAAAAAAATAGTCAACAAACAAAACCATCTTTTATATTCTAATTCTAATTTTGATAGTATTTTTAATTCTTTTAAAAATTTAGATTATTATCATTTTGGCTATAATAACTTTTTTGAAGCCGATAAACCACGTTTTGAAGCTATCATTAATTTAGAAAACAAGTCAAAGATTACGTTGTTTAAAAATATTAATAAAAGTTTTCGCACAAAAATAAGAAATGCTGAAAAAGAAGGAATTAAGATATATCGTGGTAATGAAACTAACTTAAATTATTTGTTCGAACAAAATAAAAATAAGTATCCTCGTAGTTTAAAATTTATTGAAGAATTTTATTATCAATTTGAACGAACTAACATGGTTGATTTTTATTATGCTAAAATTGATACTAAAACATTCTTAGAAGTGATTCAAAGTAGATATCAAATCCAAGAAGATGAAACATATCAGATTAATAATGCTGTTATTAATCCACAATCAACTAATACTAATAAATTAATAAATCAAAAAATTATTGCTGATAACCTGTTAGAAAAATTAAAAAAGCAATTAATAAATGCTACCAACTATTTAAAAGAATCACCAGAAGGAATGGTCATAGCTACAGCTATGGTTATTAAACATCAAAAAGAAGTATATGTTTTATTAGATAGTTATGATGAAAGATTTAAACATTTCAGTGCTAAACATTTATTGTTATGGAAGCTAATTGAAAAGTATTCACAATTAGGTTATACAAAATTTAATTTAGGGGGAATTACTAACCCCGACATCAAAAATCCTGATTATGATGGCCTAAAAGAGTTTAAAATGCATTTGGGTGCTGATGTCATCGAGTATATTGGTGATTTAGAATTAGTAACAAATAATACTTTATACTTTATGTATCGTCAAAAACAGTCATTGACTAAAATTATTAAAAAATGAAATATTTAATATTTCATTTTTTTATCTTCCCTTAGTTATATGATCCCCTTTTTCAATCTCTCCAGCTACTAAATCTTGGAATGTTAAAATTACAGCATCGTCAGCTTGAGTATACTCTAAGTGTTGATTATACATCATAATCCCAGTAATAATAATTTTTCTTTTAAAACCCTTTAAGCCATATATTTCAACTTCTTCATTCAACTTAATCAGACCACTTCTTATCGTACCCGAAACAGCTATTCCTCTACCGGCAATCGTAAAAACATCATCAACAACCATTTTAAAATCACTTTGAGCATTGATTTGCATACGGTCTTGTTTCTCCACCTTTGGTTTTTTGTGACCTTTTTTATTAATCATTATCATAAATATGATAAGACAAACAACAACAAATGCACTAATTAAACCAATTATTATTTCCATCGTATCACCTCTATATTCAAATTATAACATAAAAAAAGAATATCATATGATATTCTTTTTAATTATTTTACAATTTCTGAAACGTTTCCAGCACCAACTGTTCTACCGCCTTCACGAATTGAGAACTTAGTTCCATTTTCAATAGCGATAGGAGCAATTAATTCAACAGTCATTTCAACGTTGTCACCTGGCATAACCATTTCAACACCTTCTTGTAATTCAATTACACCTGTAACGTCTGTTGTACGGAAATAGAATTGTGGACGATAGTTACTGAAGAATGGAGTATGTCTTCCACCTTCTTCTTTACTAAGAATATAAACTTGTGCTTTGAATTTCTTATGTGGAGTAACTGAACCTGGTTTTGCTAATACTTGACCACGTTCAACATCTTCACGAGAAATACCTCTTAATAAGATACCAGCATTATCTCCTGATTCAGCATAGTCTAATTGTTTACGGAACATTTCAATTCCTGTAACAATTGATTTCTTAGTGTCTTTAAGACCAACGATTTCAACTTCATCATTTAGTTTTATTTGACCACGTTCAACACGTCCTGTAACAACTGTTCCTCTACCTGTAATAGTGAAAACATCTTCAATTGGCATTAAGAATGGTTTTTCAGTATCTCTTACAGGAGTTTCAATCCAAGTATCAACAGCTTCCATTAATTCAATAATTTTTTCTTCATACTTAGCTTCACCTTCAAGAGCTTTTAAAGCTGATCCACGAATAATTGGAGTATTGTCTCCATCAAATCCGTATTCGCTTAATAATTCGCGAATTTCCATTTCAACTAAATCTAGTAATTCTTCGTCATCAACCATATCACATTTATTCATGAAGATAACCATACGAGGTACTCCAACTTGACGTGATAATAAGATATGCTCACGAGTTTGAGCCATAGGTCCATCAGTAGCCGCAATAACTAAGATTGCCCCATCCATTTGAGCTGCACCAGTAATCATATTTTTTACATAGTCAGCGTGTCCTGGACAGTCAACGTGTGCATAGTGACGGTTTTCTGTTTGATATTCAACGTGTGAAGTATTAATTGTAATACCTCTTTCTCTTTCTTCTGGTGCTTTATCTATATTTGTATAATCAACGAAATCCGCAAATCCTTTCTTTGATAAAACATTAGTAATAGCTGCTGTTAAAGTTGTTTTACCATGGTCTACGTGTCCAATTGTACCAATGTTAACATGTGGTTTTGAACGATCAAATTTTTGTTTTGCCATTTTAATATTCCTCCTTTTAACTTATAATTTATATTTTATATTATTGGCAATAAAATATCAAGTGTTTTTCCTAATTTCCCCCATTTTTCTTGATTATACCTTCAGCAATACTCTTAGGTACTTCTTCATAGTGATCAAATTCTGGAGTAAATGTTCCTCGTCCTTGTGTATTTGAACGAAGACTTGTAGCATATCCAAACATTTCCGATAATGGCATCATGGTATTAATCGCAATCGCATTTCCCCTTGATTCTTGACCAATAGGACGTCCACGACGTGATGTAATATCACCCATAACATTACCAAAATATTCTTCAGGTACCACTACTTGAACTTTCATAATTGGTTCAAGTAAGATTGGTTTACATTTGTTTTTAGCTTCTTTTAAAGCCATACTAGCAGCAATTTTGAAAGCCATTTCTGATGAGTCAACATCATGATATGATCCATCAAATAAAGTAGCTTTAACATCAACTAGTGGATAACCTGCTAAGACACCTGTCTTCATTGCATCTTGTAAACCTTTATCAGTTACTGGAATATATTCTCTTGGAACTACTCCACCAACAACTGCGTCAACAAATTCATAACCTTTACCAGGGTTTGGTTCAAACTTAATCCAGACGTGTCCATATTGTCCACGACCACCTGATTGTTTAATGTACTTACCTTCACAATCAGCCATCGCTGTTAAAGTTTCACGATAAGATACTTGTGGTTGACCAATATTAGCTTCAACACTAAATTCCCTCTTCATACGATCAACAATAATCTCTAGATGTAACTCTCCCATACCAGCAATAACTGTTTGACCAGTTTCATGGTTAGTGGTTGCTCTAAATGTTGGATCTTCTTCTGATAACTTTTGTAAGGCAGTTGACATTTTGTCTTGATCAGCTTTTGATTTTGGTTCAACAGCCAATTCAATAACCGGTTCTGGGAAGACCATTGATTCTAGAATACACGGTTTCTTTTCATCACATAAGGTATTTCCCGTACCTGTATTTTTCAAACCAATTGCTGCTGCAATATCCCCAGTATATACTTCTGATATTTCTGAACGATTATTAGCATGCATTAAGATTAAACGACTAATTCTTTCTTTTTCTCCTTTAGTTGCATTTAATACATAAGAACCAGCATTTAAGTGTCCTGAGTATACTCTAAAGAAGGTTAACCTTCCAACAAATGGATCAGTCATAACTTTAAAGGCTAAAGCACTAAATGGTTCACTATCTGAAGCATGTCTTTCTAATTCATTACCATTTAAATCAGTACCCTTAATTGATTCAACATCAATTGGTGATGGTAAATAATCAATAACAGCATCAAGTAATAATTTAACACCTTTATTTCCTAAAGCTGTACCACATAATACTGGGAAGAACTCAACTGCTAAGGTACCCTTACGGATAGCTTTTTTAATTAAGTCAATGCTTATTTCTTCTCCTTCAATATACTTATTCATTAATTCATCATCAAAATCAGCTACTGCTTCAATTAATTCAAGTCTTTTCTCTTCTACTAAATCAACTAGATTAGCAGGTATATCAACAACTTTAGGTTCTTCTTTAATGTCACCATCATATTCATATGCAGTTCTTGTTAATAAATCAATAACACCAACGAAGTCAGCTTCTGCTCCAATTGGCCATTGAATAGGTTTGGCATTAACACCTAAACGATCTTTAATCGTCTTTAAACTATATTCAAAGTTAGCACCCATTTTATCCATTTTATTAGCAAAAATCATTCTTGGAACTTTAAACTCAGTTGCTTGACGCCAAACAGTTTCAGTTTGTGGTTCAACACCCGCTTGGGCATCCAATAAGGTTACTGCACCATCGAGAACTCGAAGTGATCTAGATACTTCAACTGTAAAATCCACATGCCCTGGTGTATCAATTATATTTAATCGATGTTTATTCCAAAAAGCAGTTGTGGCTGCTGACGTAATCGTTATACCACGTTCTTGTTCTTGCGCCATCCAGTCCATTTGAGCTGCACCATCATGAGTTTCACCAATTTTATGAATTTTTCCAGTATGAAATAACACACGTTCTGTACAAGTCGTTTTACCTGCATCAATATGTGCCATAATACCAAAATTCCTTATTTTGTCTAAACTATATTCGCGAGCCATACTTTCTTTCCTTTCTACTTCAATTACCAACGATAATGAGCAAATGCTTTATTAGCCTCTGCCATACGATGAGTATCTTCTCTTTTCTTAACTGCTGCACCTACGCCATGAGATGCATCAATAATTTCATTAGCTAAATTTTCAGACATTGAATGTCCTCCCCTTAATCTAGCATATTGTACTAACCATCTTAACCCAAGAGCTTGACTACGATCACTTTTTACTTCAATTGGGACTTGATAGTTTGCTCCACCAACACGACGAGACTTAACTTCTAGTGCTGGTTTTATATTAGTTAATGCTTGATCAAAAACTTCAAGTGGATCTTGGTTAGTTTTTTGTTTAATTAAATCAAAGGCATCATATAAAATAGTTTGGGCAACACCTTTTTTACCATCAAGCATCAAACGGTTTATTAATTTAGTAACTAATTTTGAATTATATATTGGATCAGCCAATACATCTCTTTTAGTTGCTCTCCTTTTTCTCATAAAAATCCTCCTTTACTATTATTATTTAGGTCTTTTTGCACCATATTTAGAACGACCTTGACGACGTTTATCAACTCCAGCAGTATCAAGTGTACCACGGATAATATGATAACGAACTCCGATTAAGTCCTTAACACGTCCACCACGAATCATAACCACACTGTGTTCTTGTATGTTGTGTCCTTCACCAGGAATATAAGCATCAACTTCACGTCCATTGCTTAATCTTACACGAGCATATTTACGTAGTGCTGAGTTTGGTTTCTTAGGTGTTTTAGTTCCAACACGAGTACAAACTCCTCTTTTTTGTGGAGAATTTTGATCGGTTTGTTTCTTTTCTTTACTATTAAACCCAATTCCTAAAACAGGTGATTTACTTTTTCTAGTTTTATCTTTTCTACCTTTTCTTACTAATTGATTAATTGTTGGCATAATAACCTCCTTCCATTACACACATCCAGGTGTTTCATTTTGAGTTTTAATTAAAGATTTACATAAGTAAACCTAAAATTAAACGCATTAACATAATAACACCTTTATTATATGTTTGTCAATCATTTTTATTCACTTTTTATTTTTTATAAATGGAAATATTAAGTGTCCGCACATTTCATTACCTTAAATGTAAGTTTTTATATGTTTAATAATAACACATTTGAACTCTTATATGCAAACATAGCTCTTGGATAGTTGTTTAACCAATC
>JAQUFI010000075.1 GCA_028684735.1 Bacilli bacterium
AATCCTTATTTACTAAAGGGATTAGTGAAAGCATAACAAAAAATAAACAAAAAATCGAGAAAAATGTTAAACAATTAAAGAGTAAAACAAAAAAGTTTATGAGAAGTTGTGAATCACAATCGATTACTATTGAAAATAAGTTATTGCTTAAAGATGATAATTATACTTATTATGATTCTATGTATAAAATTGATTATAAAGAATTTCCTAATATTAGTAAAAAAGCAATTGATAATATTCTTTTAAAAGATAATATAAACAATGATTTTATTATCATTAATACAGAATTAGTAATCTATGATTTGATAAAAAAATCATTTAGTGGAAGAAACAATTTTATTTATATCGTTCCAATTGATGAAAGAATATTTAATAAAAAAGCTAATATTAATGCCTTAATAAGTATGTTACCAAATAATGCAATTAACAAAAGAGTTTATTTTAAAATTTCATATAGTGATTTCATAGATGGATATAACAAAATTAAAAACTTTACTGATAAAATAAATATTGTTATTAGTGATTTAAAAAAGATAAATTCTGAATCTGAAAAATTACTGGATCGTGTCAAATTAATCATGCATGATAACAGTGAAATGGCGAATTTTGACGAAATAAAGCAGTTCGCACAAGAAAGTAAAATACCGATGATGGTAAAAAAAGAAAATAATTATGAATGGGTTTTAATAAATGAAGGATAAGTTAACAGTTACAGTTACGGCTGAGCGTCTCTACAAAAGAAAATTATTAATTAAAATATTAAAAATGGCTTTCTTGATTTTGCTTTTGTTTTTCGCTATCTTATACTTGATTTTATATATTGTAAATAGTGGAGGATATTTTACTATTTCATTAGACCCTAATTCACGTTATAAAAGCAGTCTTAAGATGTCTTCAACTTTGGATTTTTCTGATCCTCAAGTCATAATTAAAGTTAAATCTTTAGAATATATGGATAATATAACGGAATCATGGATTCCACCTGGTCTTAACGAAAAAGAAGGTAATAATAGTGAAGATAATTATCTGGCTTATACTTTCTTTGTTAAGAATGTAGGTAAAGAAGTAATTGATTATATTAGAGAAATAAAAATTGAAGCAGTTATTAAAGATGTTGATGAAGCTGTGAGAATAGCTTTGTACTTCAATGATGAAAAAGAAGTGTTTGCTAAAAAACATAAATCAGGGGAACCTGAGAAGAATACAACCCCCTTTATTTCTAATCATCAAGTTCTAAAACAAGAGAGAAAAAAATTTAAGCCTGGTGAAATTGACAAATATACAATTATTATATGGTTAGAAGGAAACGATGTAGATTGTATTGATGATATCATTGGTGGGGAAATGAGAATGTCAATGTTAATTAGAGAAATATTCAAAAAGGAGAAGTAAGATGGAGCAAAATAATGTTAAAAAGAAAATGTTATCAGCATTTGTAATGTTAATCATTACGGCAGTAGCTTTAACGACCGCAACTTATGCTTGGTTTACGGAAAATGCAACTGTTCAACTTGCAAATTTAGATGTTAACGTTAGTGCGTCAAGTGGTATTCAAATTTCAATGGATGCTGTAACTTGGAAGGCGGCTCTGACATTGGAAGATATTCAAGGAGTAGGTATTCAATACCCTACTCATGTCAATCAGGTTCCAGTTGCAATGGCACCAGTATCCACAATTGGTACGGTGACAAACGGAAGAATGGAAATGTTTAAAGGGACGATGGAAAGTAACGCTTTTGGTAACCAAATCATTACCGCTGCAGCATCAGTTGAAACTCCTGGAAATATTGATGGTGACTTTATTGTTTTTGATATATTTCTTCAAACTTCACAAACAGAAACAATCTATCTATTAGGTAGTTCAGATGTTATATCTGTATCAGAAGATAAAGGATTAAAGAATTCAGCTCGTTTAGCGTTTGCACATTTAGGATCAGTGCCATTAGGTAGTAATGCAGCTACTGCTCAAGCTCTACTTGGTTCAACAACACCAGTTATCTGGGAACCAAATAGTAACTTTCATACAGCGGCAGCAATTTCATATGCATCGCAATTTGGTGATTCAATTGCAGAAGATACAGTAGTGGCAAGTTATTCAGGAGTTAGCGCAGCAATTACAAACGTAGACGATATTCTTTTAAGTGGGGCTAATGCGACTGACAATCCAACTTTATTTGGAACTGTTACCCCAACAATTCAAACAGTTGTTGGAAATGGAACAACGAATGAATTGTTAACTTTGGCAGATGCAGGAGTTCATAAAATAAGAATTTATGCATGGATTGAAGGACAAGATTATGACTGTGAAAACAATGCTTCTGGTTCAAGCGTAAGATTTAATATCGGATTATCAAAAGTAACTGGTTAATTAGAAAAAAAGGAGAAATAAGATGGAACGAAATAATATGAGAAAGAAAATGTTATCAGCATTTATAATGTTAATTATTACAGCGGTTGCTTTAACAACAGCTACTTATGCTTGGTTTACGGAAAATACAACTGTTCAACTAGCAAATTTAGATGTTAACGTTAGTGCGTCAAGTGGTATTCAAATTTCAATGGATGCTGTAACTTGGAAGGCAGCTCTGACATTGGAAGATATTCAAGGAGTAGGTATTCAATATCCTACTCATGTCAATCAAGTTCCAGTTGCAATGGCACCAACATCAACAATTGGGACTGTAACAAATGGAAGAATGGCTATGTTTAAGGGTACAATCGAAGCAAATGCTCTTGGTAACCAAATTGTTACAGCTGAAGAATCAATTGAAACAGCTGGTAATCTGGATGGCGACTTTATTGCTTTTGATATATTTATTCAAACTTCACAAACAGAAACAATCTATCTATTAGGTAGTTCAGATGTTACATCTGTATCAGAAGATAAAGGATTGAAGAATTCAGCACGTATTGCTTTTGCTCATTTAGGATCAGTACCATCAGGTAGTAACGCAGCTACAGCTCAAGCACTTATGGGTTCACCGACCCCAATTATTTGGGAGCCAAATAGTAATCTTCATACAGCGGCAGCAATTGCGTATGCGACTCAATTTGGGGATACAATTACAGCTGATCAAGTGTTAGCAAGTTATTCAGGAGTTAGAGCAGTAATTACAACTCTCGATGATATTCTTTTACCTAATGCTAATGCGACAGATAATCCAACTTTATTTGGAACAGTTACCCCAACAATTCAAACGGTTGTTGGAAATGGAACAACTAATACGTTATTAACTTTAACAGATGCAGGAATTCATAAGGTAAGAATTTATGCCTGGATCGAAGGACAAGATTATGATTGTGAAAACAATGCTTCTGGTTCAAGTGTAAGATTTAATATCGGATTATCAAAAACAAATAGTTAATAACGAAAAAATAGAGGTGTAGAAATGAAAAAAATAGGACAAAAGGTTTTATCAATAATATTAAATATATTATTATGGTTTGTAATTATTGTTGCCGCCGTTGTCACCATTATTTCTCTAAATACAAGA
Organism: Bacilli bacterium; assembly: GCA_028684735.1. GTDB lineage: Bacteria > Bacillota_I > Bacilli_A > RF39 > UBA660 > UBA5364. The sequence continues at coordinate 3,495 of JAQUFI010000075.1, forward strand.
GAGAAGGGTGTTTCGAACGTAGCTGGCTATATACCTTTTAGTATTCAAAGTGATTCTATGAAACCGGAATTATATACAGGGGATTTAATAATTTCAAAAAAATATGATGGTGAAAGCCGATTAAAAGAAGGCGATATTATATCATTCTTTACCATCGAACAAGAGCAAAAAATAATTATGACTCACAGAATAACTCACGTTGTTGATATCAATGGAATGGTATCATATGTTACTAAAGGGGACAATAATGACACCGTTGATTCAATTGAAGTTGTATCAGGTGATATTATCTCAGTCTATGATGGTTTTAAAATTTCTAAAGTTGGTTATGCATTAAGTTTTCTTAAAACACAAGTTGGTTTCTTTGTATGTATTATTTTACCTTTATTTATATTTTTTGTTTTCCAACTATATGGGTTTATAATGTTACTCCTTGATGCTAAACATTATGCTCCAAAAAGTAGATAAATTTAAGAGGTTTAGTTAAAACTTCTTTTTTTTGTTTTATTTTTTGATATTCTTACTTTATAAGTTAAAATATATAGAAACATATGTCAAATAGGTGTTGATATGTTTGATTATTTTGTCGTAATTTGTTGAAAGATACTACCTTAAATGTTATAATAATACTATAAGTAAAAATAGACAAGAAAAGGTGAAACCTATGGCTGTATATGTTAGATTTTTGTTTGATTTCATGAACCAATTCTTTGGTGGGATTTTAGATGCCTTTGTTGGAATTGGTAAAGGTTTTATGAAAATGATTAATATTCCTGAGTATATCAGGATTTTAAAAGGCTATTCAATTGAATTTACATTCGGACAATGGGTCTTAGTAGGACTTACAATCCTTGTAGCCTTGTCTTTAATTGGTGTTATTATCTTTCTAATTGTCTTGATTTTTAGAAAGTATGTTAGAGTTAGAAAATCATTAGTCGAGCAAGAAACGTTGCTTGAAGAAATAGGTAAATTAAATAGAGATGTTTTAAAACTTACCCAAGAAAAAGAAAGACTTTATGCGATGAAGGTATCACAGTTGGGATTAAAACCAGGTGAATCAGATGAAATAGAAGTTGAACTTGATGAAAATGGTAATCCAATTGAAAATAAAGATGGTGAAGAACAAGTTGACGAAAACGCTAGCCGTTTTTATAAGTTAACGCAAATTGATAAAGAAATGGAGACTAATCCTCCTGCCCCAGTTGAAAATAATTTCACCTTGGAAGAATTATGTGACACTTTTAGAAACTATGCGGCATCAAAGATGCAACTTTATTATAAAATTAAAGTTATTCGTTTATTTATTGCATCTTTCGCGTCATCAAGATTGATTATCCTTCAAGGTATTTCAGGAACCGGGAAAACATCCTTACCATATGCTTTTGGGAAATTCATTAAAAATGATTCAACGATTGCTTCGGTTCAACCATCATGGCGTGACCGAACTGAATTATTTGGTTATTTCAACGAATTTACGAAAAGATTTAATGAAACAGAAGTATTAAGTAAAATGTATGAAGCTAGTTATACTGATATTGTTTATTTAACTATCCTGGATGAAATGAATATTGCCCGAGTTGAGTATTATTTCGCGGAAATGCTATCTATTCTAGAAATGCCTAGTCGTGATGAATGGATCATTGACTTAGTACCAAGTGTTTGGCCTTCTGACCCTAAAAAACTAACAGATGGTAAATTAAAAATAC
>JAQUFI010000076.1 GCA_028684735.1 Bacilli bacterium
CACCAGAATTATATGTTAATGAAAATTTTCAATCTTCAGAAATATTTATTGTAAAAAATGAATAGTTGATGTATAATTAGACGTAGAAAGAGAGCGAGTTCGTAAGATGTATTTAAACCGCTCCAATTTTTGAATATTAAAACTCAAGATTGATTTCTTGAGTTTTTTGTTTTCTATTCTATTATTCTGATAAATATACATACTATAATAAGGATTATAATACAATTAAATCACTCTGATTTTGCTTTTAAAAAGTCTGGTATTTCCCATCTATCATCATAGGTATCAAGAAAGTTGTCTAATTGTCTTAATTCCCTCATTAATTCCAACCTTTGTTTATAATCAGCAATATTATCTGTTTTGCTTCCAAGCTTATATAGTCTATTTTTGATTCTACTTGAAAGGACCCCATCACGATACTTAGAAATATTAGGGTTTGAACAAAATATATCATCCAGAATATTGTACATTTTATCATTATAAATTAATGTAATTGAAAGATTAGCATCATAAATAGTTTCATTGTTTGGTTCCCTTTTCAATACTTTTTCTTCTTCTAATAAATATTTTATAAAATTATTAATTTTTATTGGTTCTAAATAACCGACTAATTCTAATTCATAACTATAACTTTGACATTTTTCAAATTCTTGATATATATAACCATCATTAGTCAAAAATAGTCTATAGTAGTTTAAATTAAAATCAATATTAGAAATTGAAAAAATTACTTTACCAAGTTTGCCAAGTTTTTCTAATATCTCTTCTTGTCTTTTATATATTGCATTTTTTAGTTTCTTATCACACACAAATTTTTCTTTAGTCATTTCTGGATCAAATATTTTATCTATATTCATACTCAACTCCTCTATTAACTTATATTGTAAATAAAATTTTTATTCTTTTTCATCAGATGATGATTCCCACATTGATATTATATTGTTTTTTAAATCATCAACAACAACATATAAATACTTTGGAATATTTTTACTCTTTTTTTCTTGCCATTCAATATGATATTCAATTGCTTTTAAACAGTTTCGTATTCCCTCAATACCATAATCTTCTTTAATTTTGTATATATAATAATCAGTAGCTTCTTCACTTGTAAAGTATCTATATTCCGTTCCAGTAATCAGACCAATAACTTGTTCAATATAGAATATGGCAGAGTTTTTATCCATACCTGTTTCCAAATTAACTAATTCAGCTGCTTCTTCTTTTATTAGTTTTTTATTATAAATTTTCTTCCCATATTCATATGCACTAGCATACATTTTCTCAATAATTTTCATAATCATTTCCACTATCTAATTTCAGTTATTTCAAATCCTAATTGTCTTACTCGTACTATAAAACCATTAATTCTAGTTAAAGTCCACTGACTGCAGACCACGCAAACACCATCTATTAAATTTATTTCCTCATCCTTTTTAGCAAAGAATCTTTTTTCATAGTCAGATGTTTTGGTAGCTATACTTTTTTCAACAATAACACCAAATGAACCTTGTAATGATGAATCAAATACAGTCTGTAATTCATTTACTGTTATTTTAGGATTATGTTTTACATATTCCTTTACAATAGCTAAAACCAATCTTCTTTTGGAGTATTTAATTCCATTAAAAATATATTTTGTATTATCTTTTTTAATTAACCCATTTTGTATGTTTTCCACATTAAAAGACGGTTGATCAATATTTTTAATCTGAACATTAAGACTTCCTTTTTCTAATTTTTCCACTGTTGATTCTAATTTTTTTATTCGGTCTAACATTTCAAGTATTACTCTATCATAATTCATAAAATCTTTCCCTTCATGTTTATAGTATCATTTTCGAAATTGAAAGTCAATGTTTTTTGTTGTAAATGTTTGTAAAAAGGTGTATTGCCATTAAATTAGACCACCTTATATTTTCAAAAAAATATTCACACGATACTAAAAATCATTATAATAAGGAGATTATTAGTAGTAATCTGTTTTTATCATATAAGAAGATGCTTCTGTTTGTTTACAAAGTGTCAATGGTCTGATAAAAATTGACAAAAAGAATATCCTGTGATAGCATATAATCTCACTTTTAGGAGGAATAATTTGAAAACAATCGAAGAAAAAATATATGAATGTCTTGGGATTAAAAAATTTAAAAAGGTTGTCATCTCATTAGGTAGGTATGTTCGTAAAAATCAAAAAATTTCAAAAGGAGATAATTATTTTTTATACAAACTTAATACTGATAGTATTAAAGACTATAAAGAAAATGGCATAAAAGTTAATTCTTTCATTCATGGTGGTGCTGTCTTATTTTGTTTATTTAATCTTGTAACAGCTCATTCAACTGTTTCAATTACAATTAATGTTTTAGGTGGAGTTGTAAATTTATATTGTGTTATGTTACAAAGGTATAACAATATTAGATTGAATCGAATTTATGAGAAAATGAAAGAAAGAGAAGAACAAAGGAACACTAAAAACATTGAACTAGATAAAAAAAATAATGAGTTATCCTTAAAAAAAGAACCCACACTATTATCTAATAATTTGGAAATTGAATATTTAAAGGAAACAAAGAATTATTTATTAAATCAACAAGTTTTAGATCAAAATAATAATTCAAGTTTCAATCAGCTACAAGATGACAATTATAAAATTAAAATAAAAAAATAATGATGATTAGTTATGACCAATCATCATTATTTTTAATATCTTTATCAGTTATTACAGCGACCTTTTTCTCGCCCATTTGTTGTGACTCAAAAGCATTTAATTCTGCTTGTAATATTTGGTTGCTGGCTGATTCTATTTTAGGAAGATCATTTTTAAAAATGGAACTAAGTACTCTTATTAATTCTTCTTGTTCAATTGGTTTGGATAAATAATCATCAAAACCTAAACTTAAATATTTTTCCTTTTCACCAGATAGAGCATTGGCTGTTAAAGCAATGATAGGTTTATCAAATAACCTCTCTTCTTTAATCTTTGTCATTGTTTCTACTCCACTCATCTTAGGCATCATATCATCCATAAAAATAAAATCATAATCATTACTTTTCTTAAGAATTTGAATACATTCTTGACCACTTATGGCTTCATCTATTTTTATTTTATATTGTTCCAACAATCTCCTGGCCACTTTTAAATTCAATTTATTATCATCAACAATTAAAGTCTTCTTTCCAGTTAAATCCATTTCAAAAGTAGTTGATTCTGGAATAATTGGTGTTGATTCGTCGATTTTTTCTTGCAATTCAACTATTTTTTGAACTAAGAAGACAGTAAACTTAGACCCTATACCATATTTGCTTTGAACGGTCATTTTACCACCCATAATTTCAACTAATGATTTAGTTATAGCTAGTCCTAAACCAGTACCCTCTAAAGTTGTATTGCGGTCACTATCTAATCTTTCAAATTTATTAAATAGATTGTTTATTTTATCAGGTTTAATTCCCCGACCAGTATCTTCAATTGAAATAACAAACTTTGTTAAACCATTATTTAAATCGTTAATACAATTAACATCAAAATTTATAGTTCCAGATTCTGTATACTTAGCAGCATTAGTCAGAATATTACTCGTTATTTCTTTCAATTTTCCCATATCCCCATACACAATATCAGGAATATCAGATCCTAAATTAACTTTTAATTCAATCGCTTTTTCTGAAATACGTGGTTGAATTAATTTAGATAATTCATGGAAGACATGTTTAGGTCGATAATTGGTTTCCACTAATTCCATTTTCCCGGCTTCAATTTTAGAAATATCTAAGATTCCATTGACGATTTCTAATAAATTCTTAGAAGCTAAAATTATATCATTAGCATCCGTATGAGCTTGTTCTAAATTATTAGCACTTTTAAGTGATTGACTAAAGCCAACAATCGCATTTAATGGTGTTCTAATTTCATGTGACATACTAGATAAAAATTCTGTTTTAGCTTGATTAGCTTTATCGGCTTGCTCTTTAGCTATACTCAATTCATTTAACATATTAACATCAGGGTTTTCAATCGTAAAATACATTAAATAATTAACAAAAGTTAGGGTTATGGAAATAACAATTACTTGTGGATTATAACTATATACTAACAACAACAAGAAAAACATAAGTACAATAGCAAATACTGGAATGTTTCTTTTATCCACCTTTTTAATATTTAAAATAGAAATGACAACCGTAATAAATAAATATATAGCACAAGTTAAATAAGTAAGACTAACAGCTGAACCACCAACACTTACATGTTCACCGTACATTACTACATTAACATCTAAAAATAACATAACAATAATAATCATTGTATTAATAATCCCGATTGGGACTAAAATTTTATTAAGTTTTTCTTTTGTTTTAGGGAAAAGAATAAGCAAGTTATAAACAAAAATACAATTAGTAATAATTATTAATTGAATAAAATCAATTTTGTTTAAAATGGATATAAGTCCAACATAAGTTTCAAAATCACCGATGGCAATATATCTTAATATTGAAACAACAATACTATCAATAACACTACAAACTAGCATCACCGAATATACTTTATTTTCTAATAAATTAACTCTTTTTTTAGAAAAAAAAGCAATTAGTAGTAAGGTTGAAAAGAAAACCGAACAAATTGGTAGTAGTAAATTATCCATCTTATCACCATCTTCATTATATCATAATATAAAAAAAAAGACTATTTTTGTCTTTTTGTTTTTATTAAAAATCTGGCAATATCACGAGTTAATTCTACATTATATAATACTTGAAATACTTCTTCTTCTGTAACTTCATTTTTATCTTGATAATGGGCTTTATTTTCAATATTATAATCATAATATTTTACTTGAGCAATTAATGTATTTATATAATCATTCCATTGTTTATCTAAACTTTGACCATTATCTAAATCCGAACGACACATATGTGAATGCTTTTCCATTAGTTCCCATTTTAAAGTAGCCATTTTATCTCTTAATAAGATTAATCCTTCTTTTCGATCATAATTATAAATATCAAATGCATCATCTAATATTGAGTAACATGTATCACCATCAATATGAGTAGCAACAGGTGCAACTAAAGCATTCGTTTTTTTAGCAACATCATAAATTCCAGGATATAATTTTAAAACTAGCAGATTTTGGGTTTTATTCCATACTCCTTCTGGGAAAAGAATAAGATTTGATCCTAAATTA
>JAQUFI010000077.1 GCA_028684735.1 Bacilli bacterium
AAGAAAAAAAGATTGCAGGTATTTATATTAGAGTATCAACCGAAGATCAAGCTCGTGAAGGTTTCTCACTTGGAGAACAAAAAGAAAAGTTAATGGAATTATGTAAATTCAAGGGTTATGAAATATACGAGATTTATGAAGATGCTGGAATATCTGCTAAAGACATAAAACATCGCCCAGCATTTCAGAAGATGCTTAATGATATTAAAGAAGGTAAAATTAATTATATTGTTGCTTACAAATTAGATAGAATAACAAGAAGTGTTAGAGATTTAGAAGAACTTATTTCAAAGCTAGAAAAGTATAATTGCTATTTGGTATGTGATAGAGATGATGTTAATACTTCTACTGCTAATGGTCGATTCTTTATAAGAATGCTAACAGTATTATCTCAACTTGAAATTGAAATAACATCAGAACGAACAAAGTTTGGTTTAAATGGTGCGATTAAAAGTGGACATTTACCAGGTACTTTACCATTTGGTTATAAGAAAGATGGTAATAAGAAAACAATTATTAATGAACTAGAAAAAGATATTGTTATTAGAATATTCAATATGTATTTAGAGGGTAAAAGTTTTCAACAGATATCTAAAATCCTAACTGATGAAGAAATAGTTAAAGGAAAACCTTGGCGAGATACAACCATAGATAAAATAATTAATAATCGTATCTATATGGGTGATTATGAGCAATATAAACGAATATCAAAGAAAATTAATCAAGAACCTGTTATTTATATGAATGTAATTGATCCAATTATATCTAGGGCAATGTGGGAAGAATGTCAAAGGCAAAAGGAAATTAATCAAAGAAGTTATACAAGAAATCGTGTGTATGTGTTCTTCCAAAAATTAAAATGTCCTAAATGTGGAAGATTAATGAAATGCAAGGGTTCAGGTGGCAAGAAAAAGAAATATATGTATTATAACTGTGAACATTGCCATTACAACATTAGAGAAGATTTAGTTGAAACAAAATTAATGGACTTCATATTTGATTTGATAGAATATGATGAAGCAGTTAAAGAATTCTTTTTACCACTACTAGCCGATAAAAAAGACTCTAATTCAGTTGAAATAATTGATAAAGAGATAAATGACTTATTAAAACAAAAAGATAGAATTAAAAAGGCTTATATATCTGGAGTCGTTGAATTAGATGACTTCAAACTAGACTTAAAGGATATTGATAATAAGCTAGAAATATTAAAAGATAAGAAACTTAAAAATATTGATATTAATAATTTTAACTTTTTACCTCAAAAAGTAATGGCTGACCGAGATATAAAAAGATGTGAATTAGAAGATTTAGGTATGTTAAATAAGTATTTAAAATCTAAATGGGATAATCAAGCCAAAGAAGAAAAACAGGAATTCATATCAAAATATATTGAAAGTGTTACTTTAGAAAAAGAAAATAACAAATTAAAGATTAAACAAATATTATTTAGAAGTTCTTATATGGAACAGTTAAATAAACTAGGTGCTTTAGGAATAGTTGATTTTAAAATACCAATTACAATTAATAATGAACCTACTCATTCAAGAATTAGTATTGGACTTACTAGAGAACAATTAAAAGAATACATAGATAGGCTTAGTGAGAAATTTGAAACAAAATATTATGAAGTATATAGGAAGTTAAATAATAAAAATTATGATGAGATTTCTTTTAGTGGCGAATTACAAAAAAATGAAAAGATAATAAAATATATTCCTATTAGAGAAAATACTAGTCCATTGAAAGAGAAAGATGATATTAATTTAGGATGTATTACCCATATAGTAAAAACATTCGATGATACCGAAACATCAAATTAACGTGGCACGTTTTGTTGCGAAGCAATGAAAGTGGCGATAGTTAATTTGGGATTCTAAGGCAAAGCCTTAGCCCCCGTATTTTGATGCGAAGTGTCAAAATACATAGGGGGTTATAGATTTTGTCAAAAACAAAATCGCCTATCAAAGAAAGGAGGAATAATTATAGAAGAATTAGCTTATTCATTTCATTTAGGTAGTGATAAGAATAGAAAAAAAAGTGTCCGAAAAATGGCAAGTAAAAACAAAAGTGGCACTACTTCCCTATCAAACAATGCTATTCAAAATGCTCAAATGTTATCAAGAGTAGATAACCATAATTATCGAAAGTATGATAATGACCAAGAAGATATTGTTATCATTAAAGGTAGTTCTAGTATTGTTGATGATGTGAAAGAATTATATAAAAAGGAATTTGAAAAATCTCGAATTGAATATAATGAAAAACAAATAAGAGAAGATAGAAAGATAAATGATTATTTCACTCATATATCTAATAATGCTAAAAATGATCTTGCCTGTGAAATAATTATTGAACTTGGTGATAAAAAGTATTGGGATACTAAAGAAGATGATTATAAAAGAAAAATGACTAATGTTTATCAAAAACAGGTTGAAGATTTAGAAAATATTGTACCTTCATTTAAAATAACAAGTGCAATTATTCATTATGATGAAACAAGTCCACATCTTCACATAGTTGGTGTTCCAATTAAAGAAGGTAATAAAAATGGTATGAGTAAACAAGTTGGTAAAACTGCAATATTCACCAAAGATTCATTGAAATTAATACAAGACAAAATGAGAGCATTGTGTATTGAATCATTTAATAATGAGTATGACTTAGATAATGTTTTAAAGAAAAAGTTAAAAGGTAGAAATCAAGATATTAATGTTAAAGATATGAATAACTATCAAGAAATGAAAGAACAGTTAGATAAGAATAAGGTTAAATTAGAGCAAGCTGATAGTAAATCAAAAGAGCTTGATACTTCTTTAAGTGAAATCACAGATATAGTTAGCAATTTAAAACAATCCAAATTAAGTAAAAGTACCTATTTATTAAACGATGAAGAAAAAATTAAATTAAAGAAATATATTAACGAGGTTAAAATAACGAATAAAAAATTTCAAGAAATGAACTTATTATCTGTTAACATTGATAATGTTAAAAATAAATTAGATAAAGACAAAGAAACTATAAAGTTTTATCAAGAAAATAATACAGCTTTATCAATTAGAAATAAAACTTTGTCTAAAAAAGTTGAAGAACAATCAAATAAAATTGAAGAATTAGAAGAGGAAAATTTTGGTTTAAGGCAAACAATTAGATATTTTAAAGACAAGTTTAATAAGTTAAAGAAATTCTTACAGGAAAAGCTATTTGGCTGGGGCAAGAAAGATCCAGTATATAAGCAAGTTGTAGATGATTTATATAATAAGGATATATTAGATGAAGATGATATTAAAAGTATTGAAAAAGATAATTACGAGTTGTAATTATCTTTAAATTTTTAACAAACTAGTTAAAATGAAATGCAACTATTTTAACTCTTTGCAAACATCAAAATCATTGTTATATTGATCCATAATTGTGCTTTTTAAATCTTTTTTCATTGAATTTCCAAACCCATTAAAAGTTTTATTACCAATTATAGTATAAGGAACTCCAGTTACTTCTTCACCTAATTCATCAGACAACTTTATCATAAAATCTGCATTATCTTGATTATGCCAAATTTCAAAGGTATAAATATTGCAATATTTTTTATATTCTTCATTTATGCTTTCTAAAAATTCTAATTCCTTTTCGCAATGAGGACAACCATTTCCATAAAATAAATAAATATTAACTTTATTTTCTTCAAAAACAATATCGTCAATTTTAGAATTGCGATTTATCTCGTTTTTATTATTAGAAGAATAAATAAAAATTCCAATTATTAATATTATTAATAAAATTGTTATCAATAAAAATATTCTTTTATTTTTCATTTTAATTCATCTCTCAACAATATATATTTTGTTAACCATTTTTTAAGATTTTCAACAGATTCATAATAAACAGCATCTTTATCTGAATTTGCATCCAAATAAGCAATAATTTGTCCCTTATGATAAATAACCACTGATGGACAGTATTTAACATAATCAGATATATTGGTATCTTTAATACTTGAAAACAAGATTTTATAAAAGCTCATTTTAAAAATATCTGAAAATTCTGTTACATAATTATCAAGATCATAAGAAGTAGCACAAAGTGGCTGATAAACAAAAACAACAAATGATTTTTTATCATCTTCTAAAGTTTTAAGATTTTCTTTATCAATTTCTATTAAAGAACTATTACCATAATATTCATCATCTAAATAAAATGTTTGTTCTTTTTGAGGTTTTGTTACTAATAGAAAAATAATTATCATTAGCAATAATATAAAGGGAATTAAAATTAGTAATACTTTTTTCATTAATTCACCTTATGCAAGATATTAAAATCAATATCATGATAAGTTACTTTCCAAAAATCATAACTAACCTCACCATTTGAAGTGCTTTTAATAGCAATATTATTATTACCATTATAATACCAATGTCCACCAGTATTATATATTTTATCTTTATTCCAGCCAAGAGCAATCAACATAGATTTCATCATGCCAGAATATCCACCACCGCCGCACATTAAGAAAATATATTTATCTTTAGGAAAATAGTATTCTAAATATTCCATAGACTCTTCGTAATTAGCAATATACTCTCCTTCTTCAGTTAAAGTAAATAGAGTTGTTCCCTGATAAGTATTACCAACCTCTTCTGGTAAACCAGTCACATTTACTATTAGTGGAAAAGGAACTGCTTCAAATCCTTTAATAATGCCAGATAAATATGAATCTCCACCAATACTTTCATAATCACCTTCATCAATTAACATTCTCATATCACGATAAACACTATCATCACGATTTAAATAATTATCAATCGTTTCTTCATTTATGTTTTTATCAATCCCAAAACTAGTTCCCCTAACTCCTTCTGTTATTTCAGGTTTTGGTAGCTTTTGTAGCTCGACATTCTTCTTATTATTAAATACAAAATATGAAGTTACACCACCTGCAATAAATATTAATAAAACAACAATAATTACAATTAAATTCTTATTTTTCATATATCTTATTTTCCCTCCTAATATTAATCACTAAATCTCTTACAGTTCTTTCTATTGCAGTATTTTCCATGTGGCATATTATTACACAAGCGATAATTACCACCTTCTATTTTTAATATTTTACCATTTACTAGAGCATCTGCTATTTTCCCTCTTGCATCATCATATATCTT
>JAQUFI010000012.1 GCA_028684735.1 Bacilli bacterium
CAGAAGGGTATAGTGTTGCAGCAATTGAAAAATTTTGTAATGAATACAATATTTCTTTAGTTATAAATTATCGTCCAACTGATAGATATTCTGCTGGAACAATTATTTCGCAAAGTAGGGAAGCTGGTTCGAGAGTTGAAAGTGGAGCTAACTTAGTAATTGAAGTAGCTGAAACTATTACCGAACCAGAAGTTGAATAGTAAAATGCAAGGAAAAATAATAAAAATAATCAGTAATGACTATACTGTAAAAATAGGCAACAAAAGATATATATGTAAAGCTAGAGGTAAGTTTCGTAAACTTAATATTACTCCATTAGTTGGTGATAATGTTATGATTGATATCGAAAACAATTATATTTTAGAAGTCTTACCTAGACATAATGAATTAAATCGACCCACCTTAAGTAATATTGACCAAGTTATTATTATGACGAGTGTTAAAAATCCTAACTTAGATTTAAACTTATTGGATAAGTTATTAACAATTATTGAATATAATAATATTTTGCCCATTATCTGTTTATCCAAATTAGACTTATTAGATGATAATGAATTAATTGAAATAAATAACCTTAAAGATTATTATGAGAAAATTGGTTATCAGGTTTATACTAATACCGAACTAGCTAAAATAAAATCTTTATTTAAAGATAAAGTATCTGTTTTTACAGGTCAAAGTGGGTCAGGTAAATCAACTCTATTAAATCGTTTAGATAAGAATTTAAATATCGAAACAAATGAAATATCGATGGCTTTAGGTCGAGGTAAACATACCACTAGACATGTTGAATTATTAGAACTATATGGTGGTTTAGTAGCTGATACCCCTGGTTTCTCAGCTGTTAGTTTTACTGATATGAATGTATCCGATATCAGAGATAATTTTATTGAATTTAATGAATATCGTGATGATTGTGAATATCGCGACTGTATGCATAAAAATGAAACCAAGTGTGAAATAAAGAATAAAGTAGAAGATAAAACAATTCTAAGTAGTCGCTATGAAAACTATTTAAAGTTTATTGATGACCAAAGGAGGTAATTATGAAAATATCCGCATCTTTTTTATCAATAAAAGATAATCTTAAAGAAAATATCTTAATTCTGGATCAAAGTAATATCGATTACCTACATTTAGATATTATGGATGGTATCTTTGTTCATAATACGACATGGGATATCGATACCATTAAAGATTTATTAATCAATACTAAAAAACCAAAAGATGTTCATCTTATGGTTAGTGATGTAAAAAAATATATTGATGATTTTAGTACCCTTAATCCAGAATATATAACGATTCATTTTGAAGCCGTTAGTGATATTGAATCAACTATTAATTATATTAAAAGTAAAAATATTAAAGTTGGTCTATCAATTAAACCAATGACGGATATTGTTAGTCTTATTCCTTTTTTATCCCTTATTGATCTAGTTTTAATCATGAGTGTTGAACCTGGTGAAGGTGGTCAAAACTTTATTGAAGACACTTCTTATAAAATTGATATCTTAAAACAATTAAGAGATGAAAATAATTATTATAACTATGTCATTGAAGTCGATGGTGGCATTAATGATGAAACTATTAAACTATGTAGTAATGTTGATATTGCTGTAGTTGGTAGTTATATAACGAATAGTGATGATTATAATGAACAAATAAATAAGTTAAAGTAAATAACTTATTTTTTTATTTATGAAAAAGATTTGCTAAATCAAATAAATAGGACTATAATGAATTTATTGGTTGCTCGTTTAACTCAGTGGTTAGAGTTCTGAGCTTATATCTCAGCGGTCGGTGGTTCAAGTCCATCAACGAGCACCATTTTTTGTTTTAAGAATATTATTTGATTGTAATGAATAAAATAAGTAGACGAATAGTCTCTTTTTTTAACATCCTATTTATGTTATAATTGAGTAGTAACATAGAAAAGAGGGAAATATGAAAAAGATAATAACAGTTGATGGTAATGAAGCTTGTGCTAATACCGCGTATATGTTTACTGAATTAGCAGGTATTTATCCAATTACACCATCTAGTACCATGGCAGAACTAGTTGATGATTGGGGTAATAAAGGACGACTTAATCTTTTTAATGATACGGTTAAAGTAGTGGAAATGCAAAGTGAAGCAGGAGCTGCCGGACTTGTTCATGGTTCGTTACAAGCTGGTTGTCTAACAACTACCTTTACAGCTAGTCAAGGATTATTATTAATGATTCCTAATATATATAAAATGGCAGGAGAGATGTTGCCAGGAGTTTTGCATGTAGCAGCACGTAGTATTTCAACTCATGCTTTAAGTATCTTCGGTGATCATCAAGATATCTATGCAACAAGACCAACTGGTGCTTGTATATTGGCATCTTCATCAGTTCAAGATGCATCATATATGGCTGCTGTCGCTCATCTATCAGCCATTAAAGGTAGTTTACCTTTTCTTCATTTTTTTGACGGGTTTAGAACAAGTCATGAAATCAATAAAATTGAAGTTTTAGAAAAAGAAGATTATGAAACAATGATCGATTATGAGGCTTTAACTAGATTCCGAAGTAAAGCTTTAAATCCATTAAATCCGGTAACTAGAGGAACGGCTCAAAATGGTGATATCTATTTTCAAAATACGGAAGTTCGAAATAAGTATTATGATGCGATTCCTAATATCGTTAATGATTATATGAAAATGATTAATGATAAAGCAGGTACGAATTATAAACCATTTAATTATTATGGGGATAAAGATGCCGAACTTGTTATTATTGCAATGGGTTCAGTATGTGAAACAATTAAAGAGACCATTGATTATCTTAATGGTAAAATTGGTTTAATTGAAGTTCATTTATATCGACCATTTGCCACTAATTATCTATTAGAAGTTTTACCTAAAACAGTTAAAAGTATAGCTGTTTTAGATCGTACGAAAGAGCCAGGAAGTATTGGTGAACCTTTATATTTAGATGTTGTTTCAGCTTTAAAAGACTATGATATAACGATTGTTGGAGGACGATATGGGTTATCTAGTAAAGATACTGATCCTGCTCAAATCAAAGCTGTTTACGATATGTTGAAGGATAAGCCAGTTCATAATTTTACAATTGGTATTATTGATGATGTTACTAATCTAAGTTTAGATACTGATAAAACATTTAAAATTAGTGATTCATTAGAATTCTTAATCTATGGTTATGGTAGTGATGGAATGGTTAGTGCATCTAAGTCAATTATGAAAATAGTGGGAACCAATACTAATAAATATGTTCAAGGTTATTTTGAATATGATTCTAAAAAATCAGGTGGCGTTACTGTTAGTCATTTGAGATTTAATGATAATAAAATAAAATCAACTTATTTTGTTAATAATCCTAAATTAGTCGTTTGTACGAAAGAAGGATATATTGATAAATATGATATGTTAAGCAATATTAAAGAAAATGGGGTCTTCCTATTAAATACTGATAATAGTGTGAAAGAGTTAGAAAATATTAATGATAATATTAAAAAAATTCTAATTGAACGTAATATTAAATTTTATAAAATAGATGCCTTTAGTTTAGCTGCTTCGTTAGGACTTGGTAATAAGATAAGTACGATTATTCAAAGTGTTATTGTGAAATTGAGTAATATTTTAGATTATGAAGAAGCTAAAAAAGCAATGAAAGAAGAAGCTAAAAAGAGTTATTTTGATAAAGGTGAAAAAGTTTTAGAAGCTAATTATCGAGCAATCGATGAAGCGGTTAATTATTTAGAATTAGTTAATTTAAAAGACGAAAAAGTAATTGAAAAGGTTGATCGAAAGTCTGATTTATATAATGAAATCAATACTCGAAAGGGAGATCATCTACCAACTTCGGCTTTCTTAGATATTGCTGATGGTTCATTTGAAGCAATGACTAGTGCCAGAGATAAAAGGGCTATTAGTGATAATGTTCCAAAGTGGTTAAATGAAAATTGTATTATGTGTAATCAGTGTTCCTTTGTTTGTCCTCATGCGGTGATTAGACCATTCTTATTAGATGAAGATGAATATCGTAAAGCACCACAATATATTCAAGACAGGTGTTTAAAACCAATCTTACCTGCTATAAAAGATTATTACTATATTTTATCTTTCTCAATTATGGATTGTACTGGGTGTGGACTATGTGTTAATACTTGTCCTGGTAAAAAGGGTGAAAAAGCTTTAGTCTATGATGATTTAAATGAACGATTAAAAGATAATGAACAAGAAATATTCAATTATTTAAGTGAACATGTAACGGCTAAAGAAGTTAATAATAATACTTTAATTGGAACTCAATTTAATGAATCAAAATTTTGTTATAGTGGGGCATGCGCTGGCTGTGGTGAAACGGCTTATATAAAATTATTAACCCAAATGTTTGGTGATAATATGATTATTGCTAATGCTACTGGATGTACATCGATTTATAGTGCTAGTTCTCCAAGTATGGCTTATAATGTTCCATGGGCTAGTTCATTATTTGAAGATAATGCTGAATATGGATATGGTATGTTAATGGCTAATAAAGTCATCCGTCATCGTTTAAAGAAGATTATGGAAGATAATATGGATAATCCTAACCAATCATTGTTTCAAAAGTGGCTTGACAATATGGATGATTATAAAATTACTAAAGAAGTCTATGACAACTTAGACTATAATACTGTTCCTAAAGAAATAACAGAATTAAAAGATTATTTAATCAGTCGTATCGTTTGGACTATTGGTGGTGATGGTTGGGCTTATGATATCGGTTTTGGAGGAATTGATCATGTCTTAGCAAGTAATGATGATGTCAATATTCTCGTACTCGATAGTCAAGTTTATTCTAATACGGGTGGTCAATCATCAAAAGCTACTCATAAAGGTGCGATTGCAGCCTTTGCTTCAATAGGTAAAGATCATAACAAGAAAGACTTAGCTCGAATTGTGATGTCATATCCTCATGTCTATGTGGCTCAAGTTAGTTTGGGTGCTAATCCTGCTCAACTGATTAAAGCTTTTAATGAAGCAGCTAAACATAAAGGTCCTTCAATTGTGATTGCATATACTCCTTGTATTGCTCACGGTATTAAGGGTGGATTAATCAATAGTGTTGAAAGTGAAAAACTAGCCACTAAATGTGGATACTTCCCAATTTTTAGATATAATCCTGATACAGAGACCTTTAGTTTAGACAGTAAAGATGTTGATTTTGATTTATATGAAGATTTCTTATTATCGCAAAGTCGTTATAGTTTATTAAAAGTATTAAATCCTGATAATGTATCAGAATTAATTCAAGCTAATAAAGAAAGTTCAATCAAAAGATTCGAATATTATAAAAGCTTAGTAAAAGATGAAAATTAATTTTCATCTTTTTAATTATGTATTTTAAAAAGGTATACCAATTTTTTAGAAAATATGGTAGAATACTAGTAGGTGGTTAAAATGGAAATGCTTGAACAAGTTAAATTATCATTAAAGCAAAATCCTCATATTGATATCGAGGTAAAAGCAGATATTGAAGATTTAATGGAAATATTTAATTCTAAATTACCAAATATTAATTTATCTAATTTCAGTGAGCGAATTAAAAATTTAAAAATTAATCGAGGTAATCGTTTTATCGTCAAAGAAGCGATTGAATATGATGGAATTAATAATGTTCTTTATCTTAATTCTGAGGAACTTGAGAAAAGTAATGGTAAAAATACGTTAATGGTTGGTTTATTAAATGTTATATCAGCCAATGGTTCAAACAGTGGTTTTAACACTAATAATCAATTAGTAGCTTTAAATACTGGTTTTACAGAAATGCTTGCTGATTTCTTAGTTGGAAACGGAAGTGATATCGATGCATAATGGTAATAAGTATATCGATGAGAGAGTTATTACTAATTTATTAGGTCAAGTCATTGGGACAGATATTTTAATCGACGGATATTTTAATAATAATTCAGAGATAATTTATAAATCATTAATTGAGAAAAGTAATGATATGAATCAAGTTAAAAATCTACTTGATGTTATGAATTATAATGTTAAAGGAAGATTTATAAGTGGAAAAAGTATGTTAGGGGAGATTCAAACGCAAATAATTGATCAATTTATGACGCGAGAGAACGTTAATATGTTTGAGACTAATTTAATAGGTGAACCTCAAGTATTTGGTGAAATAAAAGATAATAATGGTCGAAATATTGACTATAGTAGTGTTACTAAAGTGTATCCACATTTTAATCAAAAGAAAGAAATGTTAATGGGGTTAGAAAAAAACGAAATAAGAAATAGGTGAATAAATGAGAGTAAGAACGAGATATGCACCAAGTCCAACAGGTTATATGCATGTTGGTAATCTAAGGAGTGCTATTTTTGAATATTTAATTGCCAAGAATCTTGGCGGGGACTTTTTATTAAGAATTGAAGATACTGATCAAACTAGACGGGTTGAAGGAGCAGTTGAATTTATATATGATACTTGTAAATTGTGTGGTCTTGATTTTGATGAAGGACCTAATAATCCAGGCAAGTATGGTCCTTACATCCAAAGTGAAAGACTAGATATTTATAAAGAATATGCTCTACAATTAGTTGAAATGGGCAAAGCTTATTATTGCTTTTGTTCAGAAGAAAGATTAGATGAACTGCGTAAGGAAGCAGATGAAAAAAGAATTGCCTTTTTATACGATGGTCATTGTAAGAAATTAACGAAAGAAGAAATCGATACTAAAATCAAAAATGGTGAAAGATACGTTATTAGACAAAAGATGCCTAAAGAGGGTATAAGTACTTATGACGATGTTGTCTATGGTGAGATAACAGTTGAAAATAGAATTTTAGAAGATCAAATATTACTCAAGTCGGATGGTTTTCCTACTTATAACTTTGCGAATGTGATTGATGACCATTTAATGGAAATTACGCATGTTGCAAGAGGTAATGAATATTTGATGTCAACTCCTAAATATAATTTATTATATGATGCATTTGGTTGGGAAAAACCAACTTATGTTCATTTACCAATGGTTTTAGGTGGAGATGGCTTAAAGTTAAGTAAGCGTAATGGTGATGCTTCGTTTATGGATTTATACCATGATGGATATCTACCAGAAGGAGTCGTCAACTATTTAACCTTGCTTGGTTGGTCTCCAGAAACAACTGATGAAATATTCACCCTAGATGAATTAATTAAGATTTTTAATCCTAAAAGGATTAGTAAATCTCCAGCTATTTATGATGTTAAAAAGTTAAACTGGATTAATTCTCATTATATGAAAAAACTGGATATCGATAAGTTACTAAGTATAACTGTTCCACATCTAAAAGAAGCTTATGACTTAAGTGATAAAAGTGATGAATGGATAAAACACTTAGTTACGATCTATCAAAATCATATCAGTTATGGTAAAGAGATAGTGGAAGTAACCGATTTATTCTTTAAAGAAGATATTAAAATGAATGATGAGTGTCAAGAATTTATGAAAGATCCATCAATTGCTAATACTTTAAAAATCTTTGAAGAAGAAATCATGAATATTTCTGATTGGACTGTTGAAAACATTAATACTGTTATTAATACTGTTAAAGAAAAAGCCGATGTTAAAGGGAAAATGCTATATATGCCAATTAGAATTAAAATTTCAGGGCAAATGCATGGGCCAGAATTACCTGACACCATTTATTTGTTAGGTAAAGATGTTGTCTTAAAAAGATTAAATAAATAAAAGCGATAATAAAGAATTAGTAATAAAATTAATTATTGATAGCGAGTTAGTGGTTGGTGGAAACTAATAATAATATTTTATGAATTCATCTTTTAGTCGTATATTAAAGGTATACCGGTAACGCGTTATAGTATTAAGATAGACATTGTCTATAAATTAAGGTGGTACCACGTAGATCACGTCCTTATCTGGATGTGATCTTTTTGTTAGAGGAGGAACTATGAAATATAAAATAATAAAAATTCAGGAAGAAATAGATGGAAAATTAAGTGAAGTTACTAATACCAAAGAAGTACTTGATTTAAAAGTTGCTTATTTAGGTAAGAAAGGTTCAGTTAGTGAACTAACTAATATGCTTAGTAAACTTGATATCGAAGAAAAGAAAGAGTATGGAGCTTTAATTAATAATCTAAAGCAAGATATAAATCAAAAAATAGAAGTTACGATTGAGAAGTTAGCTGAATCAGAAATAAATAAAAAAATTGAAAAGGAGACGATTGATACTACTTTACCAGCTTCTAATATTGGAGTAGGGGGAACTCATCCGATTACCAAAACAATCGATGAAGTTGAAGAATTATTTGTGTCAATGGGGTATGATGTTGTCGAAGGACCAGAAGTAGAATTAGATTTATATAATTTTGAAAAATTAAACTTACCAAAAGGACATCCGGCTCGTGATGCTCAAGATAGTTTTTATATTACTGATGAAGTATTATTACGGACTCAAACCTCGCCGGTTCAAGCTAGAACGATGGAAGCCAATTTAGAAAAAGGACCAATCAGAATGATTTGTCCTGGTAAAACTTATCGTAGGGATGATGACGATGCAACGCATTCTCATCAATTCCACCAAATCGAAGGTTTGGTAATTGATAAAGATATATCGTTAGCTGATCTTAAAGGTACTTTGGAAGTATTTGCTAAAAAAGTATTTGGTGAAGGCCGAAAAATTAGATTTAGACCAGGTTTCTTCCCATTTACCGAACCATCAATTGAAGTTGATGTCTCTTGCTTTAAATGTGGTGGTGAAGGATGCTCATTATGTAAAAACATTGGTTGGATTGAAATATTAGGTGCAGGTATGGTTCATCCGAATGTTCTTATAAATTGTGGTTATGATCCTGATAAGTATCAGGGCTTTGCTTTTGGAATGGGTCCTGAACGAATTGCTATGCTAAAATATGGTATTAATGACATTCGTAATTTTTATATTAACGATTTACGTTTTCTAAATATGTTTAATCGTATAAATGGGGGTGATGATAATGAAACTAAGTAAGAAGTTTTTAAATGATTTTATTGATATTGAAAATATTGATTATCATGAATTAGCTGATAAAATGGTCTTAGTTGGGAATGAATATGAATCCATCAAAAGAATTAGTGAAGCTACTAATGTAGTTGTTGGTTATATTAAGGAATGTCGAAAGCATCCTGAATCTACTAAGTTAAGTATATGTAAGGTTGACATCGGTGATAAAGTTGTTCAAATTTTATGTGGCGCCCCTAATGTTAAACAAGACCAATACGTAGCTGTTGCCAAGGTCGGAGCTATTTTACCAGGTAATGTGGAAATAAAAAAGGCTCAATTAGCAGGAATGGAATCTAATGGAATGATTTGTGCTTTAGATGAATTAGGAATTGATTCAAAGTATTTAACCGAAGAAGATAAAACAGGTATTCATCCTTTAATGGGAATCCCTGAAATTGGTGAAGATGCCATTAAGTATTTAGGTTATGATGATGAAGTAATTGATTTTGAATTAACAGCTAATCGTGGTGACTTATTGAGTATTAGAGGAATGGCCTATGAAGTAGGCGCTATTTATGGTAAAGAGGTTAAACTACCTGATACTAAAGTCGAAGAAATAAAAGATAATATTAAAGATGAACACACCTTAACAGTTAAAACTGATAATTGTTCTATTTACCTAGCCAAAAAAGTTAAAAACATTAAGATAATGGAAAGTCCTAATTTTATAAAAAGTCGATTAATGGCTAGTGGTATTCGACCAATTAACAATGTGGTTGATATTAGTAATTATGTGATGTTAGAATATGGGCAGCCACTTCATTTCTTTGATGCTGATAAAATAGGTAGAGATGTCATCGTTAGAATGGCTAACCAAGGTGAAACATTAGTCACTTTAGATGGTAAGGAAAGAACTTTAAGTGATAGAGATATTGTTATTGCTAATCCAGAAGGGGCAGTTGGTTTGGCTGGTGTTATGGGTGGATTAAATACCGAAATAACTAGTGACACTAATAGTATTTTTATTGAATCAGCTATCTTTGATCCAATTCATATTCGTAATACCTCTAAAGAGATACTACGTAGTGAAGCTAGTAATCGTTATGAAAAAGGAATTGATCCTAATGGTTCGTTACTAGCTATTAACCGTGCTTGTTATTTACTACATAAGTATGCTGAGGGTGAAGTTGTAAGTGATATATTAGTTCATGATAAAGCTAATAAAGAAGATAAAATAATCGCTATTACCCTTAATAAAATCAATAATATTTTAGGAATGGATTTAGAAACGAAAGAAGTAGAGAAAATATTTAAAGATTTAGGCTTTGAATCTATTACGAAAAATAATACTTTTAAAGTCAGTGTGCCAACCAGAAGATTAGATATCAATATTGAAGAAGACTTAATTGAAGAAGTAGGAAGATTATACGGTTATGAAAATCTAGTTGGTAAACAACCAATAACTTCGATTAAACAAGGTTCTTATTCAAGAAAAGATAAAATGGTTAAAATGATTAGAACAAGACTAGAAGCTTTAAATTTAAATCAGGTTATTACTTATTCTTTAGTAAGTGAAAAAGAAGCTGATCAATTTGATATCAACAATCATGAAAAAATAGTGATTAGTAATCCTATGAGTGAAGATAAAAAAATAATGAGAGTTAGTTTAATCCCGTCATTATTAAGTGTTTTTAAATATAATCTAGCTCGTAATATTAAAGATATTAATCTTTTTGAAATAGCCTCATCTTATTATAAAAAGGATGATAAGTATGTCGAAGAAACATTAATTAGTGGTCTAATGTATAATCACTATTATACTAATAATCACCAAAATAAGATTATTAAAACTGATTTTTATGTACTTAAAGGAGTAATTGAAAACCTCTTAAATTATCTAGGATTAAATAATCGCTATCAATTTAAAATTGAACAATTACCAAGTGAACTTCACCCAGGTAGAAGTGTCAATGTTATGTTAGATAATGAATTGATTGGTTTTATTGGTCAAGTTCATCCTCAATTATCGAAAAAAGAAGTCTATGTTTTTGAACTTAGTCTAGATAAATTAATGACAAAAAAGGTAAGAGAAATCAAATATAAAGAATTATCAAAATACCCTGATATCAATAAAGATATAGCTTTCTTAATTGATCGTGAAACACCAGCTTTAGATATTATTAATGTTATTAAAAGAGCAGGTGGACGAATGCTGGCAAACATTGATGTCTTTGATGTTTATGAGGGTGATAATATTAGTGATAATCAAAAATCCATTGCTTTTGCTTTAACATTCTCTGATTCTTCTAGGACTTTAACAGAAGAAGAAATAAATGTTGTTTTAAATAAGATTATTAATGAAGTTGAAACAAAGTTAAAAGCTAAATTACGAACTAAATAATAAAAAAAGAATATGTTTTATATTCTTTTTTGAAATATATTGGTTTCTTTTTTAAAATATGGTAAAATATTATTAATAAGATACTATATTTATTTAGGAGGTAAGTAAGTATGAAATTTGAAAATAAAATAATTGTTATGTTATTAGCTGCTTTAATCTTACTATTACTCATAAAACCAATTAATGATAAGATAATTGAACCTAATAAGAAAATGTCAATTGATAATTTAAAACAATTATTTCCATCACAAAAAATAGTTCAAACCTTTAAACAAGGAAAAGACGAGTATAAAGTAAAGGTTAATAATATTGTAAATTCTGGAGATTATACTTTAATTGAGACAGAGTATGATATTGAAGAAGCAGATGGCATAAAAACAATTTATACTTCTTATACGATTGAGGATGAAAAAGTAATCAAATCAGATAAACATGTTAAAAATGGGAATATTATTGATTATACTAGTCAAACTGAAGTCATAGTTGGAATTCCTTATAAAAATAAAACATGGATTGATAGTAGTGATCAAACAATTTACAAAGTAACAGATGTAACTGAAAATCAAGTAACGATTGAAAGTATCAAACCCATTGATGTCTTGGATGATGATAAGCAAGAAACTATTCAAAAAAAATATAAAGAAAAAATGATTTTTGAAAAAGGTAAAGGAATGGTTCTCTTTAGAAGTGAAGTAACTGATTATCCAGGAAGTATTTATGAAATAAAATTAGTAAAATAAAAGATATATGGTCTAGGGAAAAAATAACTACCATTATATCTTTTTTTTTAAAGGAAATCTTAAATCTTTACAGTACAATATATTAGATAACTCATAAATAAGATATTTTTAAATAAAATTATATAGGTGAAAGTATGAAATTAATTGAAAGTTTTAGAAATTATCTTTTAGAAGAAGAGTTTAGGATCAATATTCTAAATAATAAAGTTAATATTATTAATTATACGGATATTTCTAATTTTGATAGTAATAAAGTAACGATTAGACATCGTAATGGTTCAGTGACAATTACAGGAAATAATTTAACTATTACCAGACTTTTAATTGATGAAGTACTTATTTTGGGCGATATTAAAAATATTGAATTAAGGTGATTTATGAGTCTTTTAACAAGTAAAATAGAAGTTAATATTAAAGGAAAAAATATTAAGCGTTTTATTACACGAATCATAAACCAAAAAATAGAGTTATTGCACATTAAACATATCAGTAGTTCTGAAGTTAATCTTAAAATATACGAAAAGGATTACGATAAAATATTAAAATTAAAAAGCATTTATGCCATCAAGATTATCAACTATTATGGTTTAATTAATATTAAAAGGAAACTACATTTTCATCGTCTTTTATTATTAGCACTTGCCTGTGGTTTTATGTTAGTGGTTATTTTAAGCAATATGATTTTTAAGGTGGAAGTAATTCATAATAATCCTCAAATAAGGACCATTCTTTTAAAAGAATTAGCTAATCACAATATAAAGGCTAAAAGCTTTATAAAGAATTATGATTATATAGAAAAGGTTAAAGTTGATATTTTAAATAAGTATCGTCAAAACATTGAGTGGTTAGAGATCGAAAATATTGGTACCAAGTATATTGTTAGAGTTGAAGAAAGAAAGATAATTCAACCCAAGGAGAAGAGTGAACCACAACATATAATTGCAAATAAAAATGCTATTATAAGAAGAGTTATTTCATCATCGGGGGTTATTGTTAGAAATGTTGAAAATTATGTTAAACCAGGAGATATTATTATAAGTGGTCAAATAACGGAACAACAAAAGATTCGAGCTGAGGGAAAAGTATATGGTGAAGTATGGTATCAAACAACTGTATCTTTTCCACTTCAATATAAGGAGATTCTTTATACCAATAATAAAAAAGAACTTTATGCTTTTCAGTTTTTAAATAAATATTTAACTTTAGATTTTAATAAATATGAAACTAAAAAAATAAATAATCAAAATATTCTTAAACATTTATATTTACCCATTGGTTTAGTTAAGCAAACCCAACTTGAAACCAAGGAGATTGAAAAAATATATACTATTGAGCAAGCGATTGATGAAGCTATTTTAATTGGACGAAATAAGGTGGAAGATAAATTGAAGGAAAATGAGTACATAATGGATGAAAAACAATTGAAAGTTAATGTAAAAGATAGTAAAATAGAAGTAGATATCTTTTATGTTGTTTATGAGAACATTACAGGATATCAACCAATAATTGAGGTGGAAGAAGATGTTGAGAGATAATATCATTGTTTTATTTGAACAAATGTGGCCGATGCTATTAATTTGCGTGGTTATTTTATCATCAACTCGTATTGTCTGGATTATTGAAAATAAAAAGAAATTTATTTTATATAAAGAAATATTTATTTTAGGTTTTACTGTTTATATTATGTGTTTATTCCATGCCGTAACTTTTCAAGATGTCAGTTGGTCAACTTCTAATTTGGTCCCATTTAAAGAAATTCTTAGATATGACATTGGTAGTTTTAAATTTTTTAAAAATGTGATTGGTAATATGTTATTGTTTATTCCATTTGGTTTCTTTATCTCTTATTTTATTAAAGTTACTAAAACTAGATATATTATTTTTCTAACACTACTTGCCTCTATAACGATTGAAACAACTCAATATATGATTGGAAGAGTTTTTGATGTCGATGATATTTTCTTAAATTTATTAGGTGGACTAGCAGGTTATTATATTTATGCTCTTTCAAATGATATCCTAGAAAAAGTGCCACGAGTCTTGAAAAAACCACTATTCTATAATATAATTACCATAGTTATTACGCTATTAATTGTGTTATATTTATTCAATATAATTAAAATAGGGGGAATTTAGTGAATAAGATTGAAGTTTATAATGAGACTAAAAAAGAAGTTAAAGAAATAGAAATAATTATAAAATTACTTGATTTTGCAATAAAACATGAGAAATTAGATAATTTAGTTTTTAATCTTATCTTAGTTGATAATAAATATATTAGAAAGATTAATAAGGAATATCGAAATCTTGATACAGAAACAGATGTTATCAGTTTTGCCTTAGAAGATAATAAAGAATTCCCTGATATACCATTTCGGGTATTAGGTGATATCTATATCTCACTTGATAAAGTTGAAGAACAAAGCACATTATATGGTCATAGTTTTTTAAGAGAGTTAGCTTTTCTAACTATTCATGGATTTCTCCATTTACTTGGTTATGATCACATGGATATTGAAGATGAAAAGATTATGTTTGATAAACAGGAGTTGATTTTAAGTGAATATGGAATACAAAAGAACTCATAAGAAGTTTACTTTAAAAAGATATAAAAATAGTTTTTTATATTCTTTATCAGGTATTTATTATAGTTTTAAATATGAACAAAACATGATTATTATTTTCTTATGTGCTATTCTAGCTATAATAGCTGGATTGATTTTTAAAATAAATACTTTTGAATGGATAGCTATTGTTTTATTAATTGGGTTGGTTATAGCTACTGAATTAATTAATACGGCCATTGAAGCGGTTGTTGATTTAACGACATCAAAGCAACACCCCTTTGCTAAAATAGCTAAAGATTGTTCGTCAGCTGCTGTCTTAGTCTTTTCGATTATGGCTTTAATCAATGGAATAATTATATTTTTACCTAAAATCTTAAAACTAATTTAAGGAGGATCTTATATGAACAATAAATTGAAACAATTATTAGAAAATTCATATAGTCCATATTCTAAATTTAGAGTAGCGGCTATTGTTGTTATGAAAGATGGCACTGAATTTAATGGTGTTAATGTTGAAAACGCTTCTTATGGAGCTACTATTTGTGCTGAACGAAGTGCAATTGTTAGTGCCATTAGTTGTGGTTATCAAAAAGGTGACTTTGATAAGTTATATGTGATGTGTGATAATGATAAAATAGGTATGCCTTGTTTTATTTGTCGTCAAGTCTTAATCGAGTTTTTTGATATTGAGGATGAAGTAATTTGTTTTAATAATAAGGGAGATAAAGAAGTATTTAAAGTAAAGGAACTATGCCCTTATCCATTTGGTGAAGAGGACTTAAAGTGAAATCGGGATTTGTTGGATTAATAGGTCGACCTAATGTTGGAAAAAGTACTCTCCTTAATAATATGGTTGGGAAAAAAGTAGCAATTACTTCAGATAAACCGCAAACAACACGTAATCTTATCCAAGGTATTTACCATGATAATGATACCCAAATTGTCTTTGTAGATACTCCTGGTATTCATAAACCAAATCATAAATTAGGTAAATATTTAAATAGGCAAGCATACTACTCAATTAATGATGTCGATGTAATTGTCTTTATCGTCGATGGAAGTCAATCACTAGGACCCGGAGATAAATATGTCATCGATAAATTAAAAGAAGTATCAAAGCCTGTTATCTTAGTCATTAATAAGATTGATAAATTAAAAAGAGATGAAATTTTATTGAAAATTGAGGCTTATAAAGATTTATATAACTTTAGAGAAATAGTACCAGTTTCAGCTCTGAAAAAAGATAATATTAAAACATTATTAACTGTTTTAAAAAAGTATTTAACCCAAAACATTAAATACTATGAAGACAATCAATTTACGAATAAACCTTTAGAGTTTGTTTTAGCAGAGATAGTTCGAGAAAAAGTTTTTAAACTTACTTCAGAGGAAGTACCACATTCAGTGGCATGTGTGACTGAACACTTAGAAAAAAACAAAAATAGTTATACAGTTAATGTTGTAATTGTTGTTGATCGTGATTCAGTTAAAAAAATAATTGTTGGTGCTCATGGTAGCAAGATTAAACAAATTGGAATTGAAGCCAGAAAAGATATTGAGGAACTATTAGGTTCTAATGTTTATTTAGAGTTATTTGTTAAGGTAGTAAAAAAATGGCGTGATAAAGAAAAATATTTGTCAGAATTTGGCTATAAGGAATTTGAATAACATTCAAAAAATAAAACCACTATTATATTAGAAAGGTGGTTTTTATGAATAAACAATTATTATGGGAATTATTTATGAATACGGGGAAGATTGAATATTATTTAAAATATAAGGAATTAGAAAAGAGGAAGTAAGATGCAGGAAGTTTTACCAGGTAAAAGGTATCGCCATTTTAAAGGAAAAGAATATACTGTTTTAATGATTGCTTATGATTGTGAATCAAGTGAGGGTGATTTAAAGAAAGTTGTCGTCTATCAAGCTGAATATGATGATAAAAAGATTTGGGTTAGAGACTATGATTCTTTCAGGTCATTAGTTGATAAAGAAAAATATCCAGATATTGTCCAAGAATACCGTTTTGAATTAATTAATAATGATTGAAAAAGTTGAAGGAATCATCGTTACCGAAAGGGATTATGGTGAAACTAGTAAGATACTAAATATTATTACAAAGGAATACGGTTTAATTGGAGTAATGGCTAAGGGCTCAAAGACAATCAAAAGTCCTTTAAGAAGTGTTACTGGTAAACTTACTTATGGTTATTTCCATATCTATTATAAACAAGATAAACTATCAATTTTATCAAGTGTTGATATTATTGATCACTTTAAAAATATAAAAAAGGATATTGAAAAAATTAGTTATGCAACCTTTTTATTAGAACTTACCGAACAAGTGATTAAACAAAGTGGTAATAATGAAGTATATTATTTATTGATTAATAGTTTAATTAAAATAAATGAAGGTTTTGATCCATTAGTTATTACCAATATTTTAGAATTGAAACTATTAGAATATTTAGGTGTGATGCCTATTATTGATAAATGTAGTATTTGTGGAAGCACATCTTCTATTGCAACATTATCAGCTCATCGTGGAGGATATATTTGTAATAACTGTTTAAAGAATGATCAAATAGTTAGTTCAAAGACGATTAAATTAATTAGAATGTTTTATTATGTGGATATTGCTAAAATAAGTAAACTAGATATTAGCAATATTGCTAAAATAGAAATAAATCAATTTTTAGATAATTATTATGATGAATATACTGGCTTATATTTAAAAACAAAATCATTTATTAATAGTCTAAAAAAATTAAGTTAGGAGTTTGTATGAAAGATTTTATGTATTTAATTGTTCCTTTTAGTAGTTTGATTTTAGCTCAATTAATAAAATTCATGATTGAATCAATTCAATATAAGAAGTTTAATTGGGGTAGATTGTTAAATGGTAATGGCGGAATGCCTAGTACTCATTCTTCTTTTTGTATGGCTTTAACAATTTATATTGGGTTAAATGAAGGAATTACTTCACCTTTATTTGCGATAGGTTTAATTTTTTCTTTTATTGTATCTTATGATGCAATGGGTTCACGTCGTGAAACTGAAAAACAAGCTGTTGCCATTAATAAAATAGTTGATGAATTAGATGATTATAATCCTGGACTTTCAATGAAAAAATTAAAAGAACACATTGGTCATGAACCATTAGAAGTTATCATGGGTATCCTTTTAGGTATAATCGTTGCTTTAATTTGGTATTTTATAATCTAAACTTGCATAAATTAAAATATGTGTTATAATACTGGTCGCCTAAGGAGGTAAGGAAATGAGAAGAGCACAAATCAAAGTATATGCCGAAATAACTGAACTAAAACATCATATGACAATCAATCAATATTATTATCAAGTAAGTAGTGATAATCCTAATGAGATTAAATATGAAGCAGGAATGATATCATTTAAGTTTTATCATATTGCTATAATGTATAAAGATGGTGAAATCGTTAAAGAGATTTTAGATGATAAACCTAAAACATATTATTTTGGTGAATTCACATCAACGGAAGAAATAAAAAGGAATAATAAAGATGGTAAACTAGATATATTAATTGAAAATATTGAACGTAATCAAGATTCGAATTATATTGGAATGGTAACTAGTCCAACTGGTTTTCATTCACTAGTTAATCCTGATGATATAGTTATTGAAGCTAAAATAAAAGATGAACACTTTCAAAACAAGATAAAAATACTAGCATTATAATATTGACAATTTATAGAAAATTGTTATAATGGTAATATCAATGTGATGATGGATTGGAAACCCGGAGCAATATATTTAAAGCTGATTCTTTTAGAATAAGTAAGGTGGAACCGCGGCTAAGGCCGTCCTTACAATTCTAAAAGTTTTTTGTTAATTAAGGAGGAATATAATGAGTAATTTAACAATGGAAAAACTAGTTAATGTAAGTAAACAATATGGATTTGTGTTTCAAGGTAGTGAAATATATGGAGGTTTAGCTAATACATGGGATTATGGACCATTGGGAGTCGAACTAAAAAACAATGTCAAACGTGCTTGGTTAAAAAAGTTTGTTCAAGAAAGTAAATATAATGTTGGGATGGATGCAGCTATTTTAATGAATCCTAAAGTCTGGGAAGCCAGTGGACATCTCGCTACTTTTAATGATCCATTGATTGATTGTAGGAATTGTAAAACAAGACATCGAGCTGATAAATTAGTTGAAGAATTCACCACAGAGGTTGATGCTGGGACGATGAATGATGAAGCAATTATGAGTTATATTAAAGAAAATAATATTACTTGTCCTAAATGTGGAAAGTTAGATTATACTGATATTCGTAAATTTAACTTAATGTTTAAAACCTTTCAAGGAGTAACAGAAGATGATACGAGCACTATTTATTTAAGACCTGAAACAGCTCAAGGAATATTTGTTAATTTTTTAAATGTTCAACGAACTATGCGTCTTAAAGTCCCATTTGGGATTGCCCAAGTAGGTAAGAGTTTTCGTAATGAAATTACACCTGGTAATTTTACGTTTAGAACGCGTGAATTTGAGCAAATGGAATTAGAATTTTTCTGTAAACCAGGTACTGAGTTAGAGTGGTTTAAGTATTGGAAAGATTATTCGATGAATTGGCTTTATGAATTAGGAATAAAAGATGAAAACTTAAGAATGCGTGATCATTCAGCTGAAGAATTATCTTTCTATAGTAATGCGACAACTGATATCGAATATAAATTTCCTTTTGGATTTGGTGAATTATGGGGGATTGCTTCTAGAACTGATTATGACTTAAAACAACACCAAACTTTTTCAAAACAAGATATGAGTTATTTAGACCCTGAAACAAATCAGAAATATATTCCTTATGTGATTGAACCATCACTAGGTCTCGATAGAGTTACTTTAGCTTTCTTATCAGAAGCCTACGAAGAAGAAATATTACCTAATGGAGATACGAGAGAAGTTATGCATTTTCATCCTTTTCTAGCTCCATATAAAGTAGCTGTCTTACCATTAATCAAAAAAATGCATGGTGATAAAGCGACTGAATTATATCAAGAATTATCTAAAAATTTTATGGTTAGTTATGATGAAAGTGGTAATATTGGTAAACGCTATCGTCGTCAAGATGTCATTGGTACCCCAATGTGTATAACAGTAGACGATGAAACGTTAAATAATAATACGGTTACGATTAGAGACCGTGATACAATGGACCAAATTACTTTAAATATTGATGATTTAGTTAAATATGTTGAAGAAAAGATAAAATTTTAAAATTTTATCTTTTTCAGTAAAAATATATCTTTTTTATAAAATATATGGTAAAATTAGTACAGTATAGTGAGTAGAAGCGATATGGAGGAATATAAATGGGATTTAGTTTAAAAAAATGGTTAAATGGAGATGAAGAAGATATTTTCAGTAAAGAATGTACTGAAAATGAATATTATAAATTAGATTCTGAGGATGCTTTAAAGCAAAACGGTGGTAATAATAAAATGATTTTAATTGAACCTCGTGCTTATTCAGAAGCTCAACAAATCGTTGATTATTTAAAAATGCGTAGTGCAGTTGTCGTTAACTTAAAGCGAGTAACAGGAGATCAAGCTAAGCGTATTGTTGACTTTTTAAGTGGAACAATATATGCGGTTGGTGGAGAAATTCAAAAAATTGGTGGAGGAATATTCTTATGCACACCTAACAACGTTAGTGTTGAAGGGAAAATTACTGACGATAAAGAAGGTAAGGATATTCACGATAACGATTATATAAAAATTGAATGGTAAAAAAGATTGAATTAGAAAACATTATGTGCTACAATATGCTGTAGTGCCAAGAGGTGAGGGTATGGAAAAATTTAGTCGTACACTTCGTGGCTATGACCCCGAAGAAGTAAATGCTTTTTTGGACCAAATCATTAATCAAGTAGAAAAAATGGTTAGTGAGATAAAAGAAAAAGATGAAAAAATTAATAAATTAAGTGTGTTGGCTGAAGAAAACCAAAATTTGAAAGACAAATTAGAACAATATGAACGCCTTGAAAGTACCTTAAATAGAGCTATTTTTATGGCTCAAAAAACCTCTGACCAAATCAAAATTCAAGCTCGACAAGAAAGTGAGACCTTAATCCAAGATGCTAAGAATAATGCTAATCGGATAATTAATGAGGCTCTACTTAGATCTGATAAGGTTGAAATAGAAGCAACGATGTTAAAAAGAAATGTTAACTTATTTAAAAGAAAATTACGTTCATTGATTGAGCAACAATTAGAAATGGTTGATGATATCGATCAAGTTGAATTTTAAAATATGTGATAGAGACGATATATTTACTTAATTAAAGCGAATAGGGTATGGTGTGAGCCTATAATGATGTAAATGTATAAATCACTCTGGATATGTCTTTCTGATATTAGGAAAGGCCGCTAATGCGTTATCAAGAATGAGAGCACACTTGTGAATTAAGGTGGTACCACGGTTAATCGTCCTTATATATTTTATATATAGGGTTTTTTTATTATATTGAGGAGATGAAATGATGAAAAAGTTTAAAAGTTTAGAAAACATCAAAGTTAAACAAAGTGAAGACAAAGTTAATGAGTATTGGGATGGAATTGGTATTTTAAATAGGACAATTGAAAACAGAAATGGTAAGATCGGAAGAGCGT
>JAQUFI010000013.1 GCA_028684735.1 Bacilli bacterium
TATCGCTTAATTCTGTTTGTTCACTAGTTGGATTAATAATTAATTCACCATTAACTCGACCCACAATGACACCAGCTACTGGTCTTTCAATTGGGATATCACTAATCGCTAAAGACAGTGAAGAACCAAATAAAGCCGTCATTTCTGGGCTATTATCTTGATCAACACTTAAAACAGTATTGATAACTTGAACTTCATTACGAAATCCTTCTGCAAACAACGGTCTAATTGGTCGATCAATTAAACGAGCCGTTAAAGTTGCATTCTCAGTTGGACGTCCTTCCCTTTTAATAAATCCTCCTGGTATTTTACCAACTGAATATAATTTTTCTTGATATAAAACAGTTAATGGAAAAAAATCAGCTGCAATAGGAAGTTTACCCATCACGGCTGCTGTTAAAACAGCTGTATCATCATATCTAACTAAAACTGAACCATTACTTTGTTTAGCTAATTGTCCATGTTCAACAACAATTTTTCTTCCTCTAAAATCTAATTCAAAAATCTTCTTCATATATTACCTCCATCTTTAAAAATAAAGACACTCAAAAAGGAGTGCCTACAATTTTATAAATTATTTTCTTAAATTTAAACTTTTAACAATTTTACGATATCTAGTGACGTCTTCTTTAAGTAAATGACTTAATAAATTTTTTCTTTGTCCTACTTTCTTAAGTAAACCTCTTCTAGAATGATAATCATGTTTATGTTCTTTTAAATGTTCCGTTAAAGTTTGAATTTCTTCTGTTAAAATAGCAATTTGAATTTCTGAAGAACCAGTATCTTTCTCATCCTTCGCATATTTTTTAATAATTGCTGCTTTAACTTCTTTCTTTAAAGCCATGATATTCTCCTTTCTTCTAATCCACTAGTACCTAGATTAAATCGGAGATTTTTAATCCAAGTAAAAGCACAAACTAAATATACACTATATTTTTATAATATGCAAGTATTATTAAAACTTTTTATCATTATTTTATTTTGTTATTAACATCTTCCATGGTTTTATTTTAGTTTGATCTTTATCACTTATTTGATAAATAGCAATAACTTCATCATTATTATTTAAGAAGACAACGATATCTTCATCATATAAATGATCAATAACTTTACCATTTAAGATATCGTTTTCTAAAGATGAATCTACTTTAACTTGTTTATATTGAGTTAAAACTTGACGTGGTTCTAATAAATTTAAGTCATCATTTATTTTATGAGCATCCTTAATATCAAAAGCACCTTGTTTGGTTCTTTCTAAAGCTGACATCATTCCAACGGTACCTAATTTAGAGGCAATATCATTAACTAAAGCACGAATATAAGTCCCCTTACTGACTAAACATTTAATTTTAAAAATAGTCTTCTGATTAATATAGTCTACATTACTAATTAATTCAAGCTTTTTTATTTCAACTTCTCGTTTAGGTAATTCAATAAACTCATCATTGCGAGCATACTCATATAGTTTTTTACCCTTTATTTTAACAGCTGAATAAATGGGAACTTCTTGCATATATTTACCAATCATTGAAGTTAGGACATCTTCAATTTGTTGTTGATTAACGTTAATATCTTCTTCTTTAAGAATGATTCCCGTTGCATCTAAGGTGTCGGTTAAAGTTCCAAGCGTTATTTCAGCAATATATTCTTTATCATGATTAGTGAGTAATTCAACTAATTTCGTAGAATTTCCAATACAGACGACTAAAACACCAGTTGCCATCGGATCTAAAGTACCAGCATGGCCAACCTTTTTGGTATTATATTTTTTACTAATTATATTGACAACATCACGACTAGTATAATCCTTTTCTTTATTGATGATAACGATTCCATTCATATTTCACCTACAGTATTAAATTATTTCGAAAGTTGTTCCTTCTTTAGTATCCTTAATCATTACCCCTTTAGATAGTAATTCATCTCTAATTTGATCAGCTAAAGCATAATTCTTATTATTTTTAGCTTCATTTCTTTGCTTAATCATATCATTTATATAGTCTAATAATTCATCATCGATATCTTTATCTTTTAATAAATCTAATGATAAAACTTGATCAAATTTTTCAATTAAAGCTATTTTTGTCGTGTTTGAAAGATCATCTTTTAAGACATCGTAGAGGGTTGTTAGAGCTAAAGAAGTATTTAAATCATTTTTCAAAGCTTCTTTAAATTGATTATCATATTTGATGACTGCTTCTTCATCGACTTCACCAGTTAAATCATTTTTAAGATTCTTAATACGATTTAATAATTTATTATAAGCTGTTGTGGTATTATCCATTCCTTCATAACTAAAGACTAATTGTTTACGATAATGTGATTGCAAACAAAATAGACGATAGACTAAAGGATTATAGCCTTTACTTTCTAATAAACTTAAAGTTAGGAATTCTCCTTTTGATTTACTCATCTTACCAGTATTATCATTTAAGTGTTCTCCATGACACCAATAATTACACCACTTATGTCCAAGATAGGCTTCTGTTTGAGCTATTTCGTTGGTATGGTGTGGGAAAATATTATCAACTCCCCCACAATGAATATCTAAGTATTCACCTAAATATTCTAAAGATATTCCTGAACATTCAATGTGCCAACCAGGATATCCTCTACCCCATGGGCTATCCCATTGCATATCTTGCTTTTCAAATTTAGATACCGTAAACCACAACACAAAATCAGCTTGATTCTTCTTGTTTTGATCTTCACTAACATCTTCTCTTGCTCCAACCATTAGTTCGTCGTTATCTTTACCTGATAATTTATAATAATCGTTAGCTTTTGAAACATCAAAATAAACATTACCATTAGCTAGATAAGCATGTTCTGTTTCTAATAATTTCGTAATCATTTTAATGTATTGTTCGATATGATCAGATGCTTTTTGAATGATAGCTGGTTTTTTAATATTTAATTTATCAGTATCTTCAAAGAAAGCTTTTGTATAAAAATCAGCAATTTCATAAACTGTTTTATTTTCTCTTTGAGCTCCTTTAAGCATTTTATCTTCACCAGTATCAGCATCACTAGTTAGATGACCAACATCCGTAATATTCATTACTCTTTTAACATCATATCCAATATAATTTAGAGTTTTTTCTAAAACATCTTCAAAAATATAAGTTCTTAAATTACCGATATGAGCAAAATGATAGACGGTTGGACCACAAGTATACATTTTAACCTTATTCTCTTCAAATGGTGTAAACTCTTCAATTTGCTTCGATAATGTATTATATAATTTCATAAATTCCTCCTTAATGATTTTTAATTGGGATAGCCCCATTATCGCATTTATTACCCCAAGCGTCAATTAGATACTTACCTCGATAAATACAAATAATTTCACAGTTATTGGCACATTTATGACACTCAACTCCTCTGGTTGTAAATTCAATGTTTTTAACATTAAAATCAAATTCTATTTCTTGACCAGATTTACGTGCAAGAATAGCCACTCCAATTGCTCCCATTAAATGACTATTGGGGTCAACTAATACTTTTTGTCCGGTAATATCTTCAAAGGCTTTAATCACCCCTATATTCTTACTAACTCCCCCTTGAAAGACAATTGGCGATACAATTTTCTTTCCTTTTCCAATATTATTTAAATAATTAGTTACAACAGCTTTACATAAACCAGCCACAATATCTTCTTTTTTATGACCAATCTGAGCTTTATGAACTAAATCAGATTCAGCAAACACCGTACACCGAGCCGCAATATTCGTAGGTTTTTTACTTTTTAAAGCAATATCACCTAGCTCTTCAATTTCTAAACCTAATCTTTTGGCTTGACTAGATAAAAATGATCCTGTTCCAGCAGCACATAAAGTATTCATCGCATAATCTACAACAATCCCATCTTCAATTAAGATGATTTTAGAATCTTGACCACCTATTTCAAAAATAGTTCGAACATCAGGATAAATCGATGTCGTTCCAATTGCATGAGCTGTAATTTCATTTTTAACAACACTAGCATTTAAGACAACCCCAATTAATTTACGAGCACTACCAGTCGTTCCAATTGATACAATTTTTATCTTATTTATATCGATTTGGGTTTCTAATTCATTAATTAAATTTTTTACTGCTCCAATTGGATTTCCTTCAGTCCAAATATATTTAGAAGCTAAAATTTTATTATTTTCATCTAAAATAACACCCTTTGTTGATATTGAACCAATATCAACTCCTAAATAGGCCTTTATCATTTGTTTTTCTCCTTCCGCATGGTTATCATATCATAGAAAGCTTCTAATCTTGTTTTGATTCCTGTTTCACTTGTTTGGGTATCAAAACTAAAATAGAGAATTGGTATTTTATAATCATTAGATATATTTTGGAGTACTGGCATCGCATCGATTTCTGGTGTACACCCAAATGATTTAATATGAATAATACCATCATACTTCTTTTTTGCTAATTCAAGAGCTTCTGAAATTGTATCAATACCAGTAGCTCCAATATCATACTTTAAATAACCTTTAACTTTTTTCTTTAATTCTTTTTCACGTCCCAACCAAAAAACGGTATTTGAGATATTCATTGTTCTGGTTACAA
Source organism: Bacilli bacterium (assembly GCA_028684735.1). Taxonomy (GTDB): domain Bacteria; phylum Bacillota_I; class Bacilli_A; order RF39; family UBA660; genus UBA5364. Next base: position 4,570 of record JAQUFI010000013.1, read on the forward strand.
CCATTCCTTTTTTAGCTAATTCCTTTTCCATAAAATGATTACTAAATGGCTCCATAATAGTATAATATTCACCAACCAGACCAACCTTTAAAGGTTTTTTAGGTTTCATAACTTCATTATCTTTTAATTTCTTATAATAAATTGAATATAACTTTTTTAATTCTTTTTTTGATTTTACCTTTCGGACGTGTTCTAAAAATTCATTATAGATATTATCAAAACTACCATTATTGACTTCAAATCCTACATTCTCACGAATAAAATTCTCCATCTCATCCATCATTTTAACCATTTCAATACATATTAAAAGTTTAGTTGCAATAGCAGGTGCTGATAACTTAGAATTATATTTTTTAAATTTATTATAAACATCAATAGGACTATAGATATCAAGTTCACTAAAATTAATAAATTCAAATTTATAACCTAAATCTCTTAAGATTCGTTCATGTAGTTCACCGTAATAGCACAAACGACACACTCCACCCACTTGAAATAAAACATCGGCACCAAGTTCCAATGCTTCAATATATCCTCCTAATTGATATTTAAAAGGAGCACATACAAAATCAGGACTATGCATACTTCCTAACTCTAAAGTCCTTTTGGTTGTTGGTGGGGGTATAATATAATCAACATTTAATATGTTAGTTAAAAGATATTCAAAAGGAATACAATAATTTCCAAATTGCGGAAAACTAATTTTTTTCTTTGCCATTTACATCACCCTTTTTAAGTTTTATAATATCTACAAAACTTTCAATTCTCGTTTCACGACCAGCAGTTCCTTCTTGTTCATCTAAAATTAAATTAATAATTGGTTTATCTTTTACTCTTCTTAAAATAATTTCATTAACTAAAGCATCAGGACCACATGGAAAAGATGTCATTAAAATAATACCATCGATATCTTTTTTATAAAGTTCAATTGTCCCTAATAATTCTTTATTATATAACCATGGTAAAGTAGGACTAATCTTCTTGGATTTTTTGATAGCCTCTTCTTTAGGTGCAATATCCGCAATAATTGGAATACAATCTAATTCTTCGATATGTTTTAAAATAGGTTCACCCATATATTTGTCATATACATTATATGGGTGAGCCACAATTAATAGTTTAATTTTATTATTTATTTTAAGTAATTGCTCTTGTTCTAATAGAGCTACATCATTCATTCTCTTTTCATTTTGTTTGGCTAAATAATAAGCTCTAACGACATCAAATTTTTTCTTATTTAACTTTTGACCCATTTCTAAAAAAGCCGACATCTCGGTTTGATTTTTACGATGATCAACATTGTAATCTAATATCTTAATATTATATTCTTTAAAGGTATTGTTTACTAAATCATAAACTGCATGAAATTTTGTACAAACCATATTATTATCTTGAAGGGTTGCAATTCTTGGTACAAAAATATAATCACATTTACCTATTAAAGAATAAACATGTCCCATATATATTTTGGATGATAGACAGGTTTCATCAATTGAATATTTAGTTCCTATTTGTAAGGTCTCTTTCGTTGTTTCAGGACTAATAATGATATCAATTCCCAATTCTTTGAAAAATGTTTCCCATAAATGTCCATATTTAAAATATAAAAAAGCTCTTGGAATTCCTATTTTCAAGCTATCACCTCTTTAATGATTTTACCATAAAATATAACTGAAAGACAAACAAATTGGTTTTTTAATTCAAAAAATATTGAAATCATTTTATTATTGTGCTATTATAATAAAGCAGTGATGTCATGGACCCTTAGCTCAGTTGGTTAGAGCATCCGGCTCATAACCGGGCGGTCGTAGGTTCGAATCCTACAGGGTCCACCACTATTGCAGGTGTGGCGAAATTGGCAGACGCACTAGACTTAGGATCTAGCGGAGTAATCCATGGGGGTTCAAGTCCCTTCACCTGCACCAAATAGATATTAATGAATAACTTTAAAGGTTATTCAATTATTGAAAGTAGATTGTATATAACAGTCTATTTTTAATTGATATAAAATTGATTTTGATTGTATTTGTAGTATAATTGAATGAAATAGGAGGTTTTGTTAATGATAAATCTAAAGGAGTTAAATTTAGGTACAAGTATCAAGTGTACTTGTGAACAATGTAAGGGAACAGGTATTTATAAAGGATTTGCTGAAAAAGATAATCTAGGAGTAATTTGTCATCATTGTAATGGCAAGGGATACCAGGTATTAAACCTCGAAAATGATCACAAATTATATCAAAATGAAGAAGATCTTATTATATATCACACTAAACAGAATATTATCTCAAAAGTTGTTCATCTCTTTACTAAAAAACAAACAAGAGATGATATTGACTATGTGATTTATGAAGTAGGTCGCTATCTATCACCTACTTGGCTTTTAGAAAATGGAGCTGATGAGTATCAGGTTATTCGTTACCAGAATTTTTTAAATGGTGGTTACCCACTACCTTTAAAAGACTATACTTGTCCCCTTCATATCTCACAATGTTATGGTGAAGAAGAATTTTATAATGATTGTGATTTAGGATTACCTTCCCAATGTCAAAAATATGGGGAGGATGAATGTTGGGATAAGTTTTATAATGGGGCTATAACCATTAAAGAAAAGCAGTTAGTTTTAAAAAACTTAAAATAAGCAAGTTATACTTGCTTATTGAATAGGTGAAAAAAATGAAACTAGATTTGGATTTTTATAGTCAAAGTGCTTTAGAAATAGCTCCCCTATTAATAGGTAAATTATTAGTTAGGAATATTGATAATCAAATTATTAAATATCGGATTACCGAAACTGAAATATATTATGGTGAAGAAGATACTGCTTGTCATGCGAGGTTTGGTAAGACTAATCGTAGTAAATTATTATATGAACAAGGTGGTATTAGTTATGTCTATTTATGTTATGGAATTCACTATTTATTTAATGTCGTAACTGGTCCTAAGAATCACCCTGAAGCTGTATTAATTAGAGCTATTGAAGGATATAATGGACCTGGTAAACTGACGAAAGCACTACATATTACTAAAGATTTAAATGGGATTGATTTAAGTACATCTGATGAGTTATGGATTGAGGACGATGATTATAAAACCTCTTATACAACTGATAAAAGGGTTGGAATTGATTATGCTACTGAAGAATATAAGAACATTAAATGGCGATATATAATTAAAGATTAAAAAATATGATGGTTAAACACCATCATATTTTATTTATAAAACTTTTTAATACTCGCCTTTTAAATTATATTTGACGATCGTTGCATCATAATCACCTTGAATTAATTGTTCTAAAGCTAAACAAGTACCATTCTTTTCTGGTAATTTATCAAGATTAGCAGCAGCCCAACTCTTGGCTGTTTTCTCTATCATAATAACTTGTGAATCATATATTTTTTGCTTAGAGTCTTTAATCAGATTAGTAACGGATGGGATAACAATTAAACCAATAACCCCAAGTAGCTCTATTAATGTAAAACCCTTTTCCTGTTTCATATATTATTCAAACTACCAATCTTTTATTTTTCAATCATATTTAATAAATTAATTTTAAACATATCTTTCTCAGAGTGTTGTTTTGATACCATAACCCCTTTATATGTTTCTAATTCTGATTGATGTCCTTCAGTTAGAATAGACTCTGGTTGAATTGTATCTAACATCACAATTTTTTCAGCTTCATATACATGATAAATTAATTTAATATCACCATGAACTTTTGAAAACATTAAATCAGTAGGTAATTTTAATTCATATGACTTAGTACCATTCACTTGATTAGTTGAGGTTAATTTGCCGACAAAAACACCTTCTTTTAAAGATGGATAATATTCGAAATATAATTTTTTATATGCTAACATGTTATATTTTTTTAAAGAACGTTCTAATTTTTTGAATTCATTTTCATTAATATAATCAAAAACATATACATCTTTCATCGATAACCTCCTTCATGTGATACTCACCTATTTTGTAAGATAACTATATCACAATTTTCTATTCATTGTCAAATAAAAATCAAGCAAAAAAGATGGTTTGACACATCTTTTTAATGACTTAACATTTTATTTGAATAACAGTACATCCATCATTATAATAAAAAGATTTATAATCAATCACATCTTTATGATTTTTTACCGTTTGCGTTGTCATTTTTTTAAGTATCCCACTACCTCGCCCATGAACAATAACTAATATTTCATTCTTTTGGATTTTATTATCACGAATGAAATCAATTATTGCTAATCTAGCACTATCACGGTCATAACCATGAAGATCTAACTTAGGATAACTATTTAAAAAAACAATCCTATTTAAACTCATTATAGACTTCGTCCATCTCTTGTAAAGTTGGAACAGAATACCTGCCACCAATTCTTGTAACAGAAATGGCTCCAGCTATATTAGCAAACTTTAAAGTTTTTTCATAATCAAAGTTTTTAGCAATCCCATAAGTAAAGGCACCATGGAAAATATCTCCTGCTCCTGTTGAATCAACTGCTTTAACTTGAATTGAAGGCATAATTTTGATTTCTCCTTGATGTTTATATAAACATCCTTTTGATTCTAAAGTAATCACAATATGATTTGGAAATATTTCTTCCATTTTGTGATAGAGATTAATAATACTATCCCAATCATCATAATCAATTTTTAATTCAGTTACTTCTTCTGCAAATTCTTTAGAACATACAACATAAGTAACTAATTTAGATAATTCGACTACTTCCTTACGACTTCTTCCGGCATCAATAATACTGATAGCATCAGGAAATTGTTTAATTATTTTCGTTGATAATCCAGGTTCTTGTCCATCAACTAAAATAATATCTGGTTTAAAATTGATATTAACATCACTCATCACCATATCACTTGGACGATAAGTAAAGATGGTACGACTACCATTTTCACGATTTGCGATAATAATGCTTGATGGCGTAATATCTTCATCACTCATTTGTAAATAAGTAGTATCTACATTTACTTCTTCAAATTCTTTTTTAATATTACGACCATATAAGTCATTACCAACAATACCCATAAAGGTCGTATCTAAACCCCATTTTCCTAAGAGATAAGCAGCATTCGAAGCTGGTCCTCCCCCACACTCTACTCTACTATGAATTCGATTCTTAGTATTTTCAATCGGCAAGTGTTCGACTGGCAAAGTTATATCATATGCCGCATGTCCAATACATAATATTTTCATTTTATCACCAACCTTATTCTACCATAAAAACTTCTTTTTATAAACGATATTCAAAAATATAGTCTAAAATACGAACTTCGTCACCATCTTCAGCCCCAAGTTCTCTTAATTTATTATCAATTCCCATTTTACGTAATTTCATTGCGAAACGATTAATAGCTTCATCACCTGTAAAACTAGTCATCCTAAGTAATTTTTCAACTTCTTTTCCCAAGACAACCCAAGTATCTCCTTCTTTATGAATAGTGAAAGGTTGTTCTCTTTCAAACTTATATAAGATGTGGTTTTCAACTTGTTCTTCCTCATAAAGTGGTTGTTTAGGAATATCATCCAACATATCTGCCATCTTTATTAAGACCTCATCAAGGCCTTCACTATTGATTGCTGAAATAGGATAAACAGGAACATCTACTTGTTTTTTAAATTTTTCAAGATTTTCTTTTGATGTTTCGATATCCATTTTATTAGCTATTACTATTTGCGGTTTATTTAAAATGCTTGGATTAAAATTCCCTAATTCTTGATTAATTATTTGATAATCATCATAAGGTTCTCTACCTTCTAAGGCACTCATATCGATAATATGAGCAATCACTCTGGTTCTTTCAATGTGCTTCAAGAAACGATCACCTAGACCAGCTCCTAAAGATGCTCCTTCAATTAAACCTGGTAAATCAGCCACCACAAAAGTACGATTATCCTTTGTTCTAACGACTCCTAAATTAGGACTTAAGGTTGTAAAGTGGTAAGCAGCAATCTTTGGTTTCGAAGCTGATATTTTCGATATAAAAGTTGATTTACCAACACTTGGCATCCCAACTAAACCAACATCTGCTAATAGTTTTAGTTCAACTTTAACTTTACGTATTTCCCCTGGTTCACCATTTTCAGCAAAACTAGGAGCAGGATTACTACGCGTAGCAAAAGCAATATTACCTCTACCTCCACGACCACCATATGCCACAATAACTTCATCATTTTTATTAACTAAATCAGCAATGACTAAATTGGTTTCCACATCGGTAATAACAGTTCCGGCTGGGACTTTAATGAAGACATCTTCTGCTCCTTCACCATGCATTCCCTTTCCACCACCATTAGTACCTTTATGACCTTTAATAATTCGTCTATATTTTAAATCCAATAAAGTGTTTAAACCTTCATCAACTTTAAAGATAATATTTGAACCTCGACCACCATTACCACCGTATGGTCCACCTAATGGAACACCCTTTTCTCTTCGAAAAGCCATACACCCATTACCACCATCACCGGCCATTAATTCAACAACAACTTCATCTATAAACATAATATCCCTCTGTTCTATTACTATTATATCTTTTTTTAGTCAAAAAAAAAAGGAAAAGTATTTATTTAATAAAACCATTTAAAACATATTGAGTTTCTTTAACGGTAATAAAAGCTTTTGGATCTAATTTTTTAACTAAAGAACGCAATTGATTAAATTGTCTTTTATTAATTTCGATTAATAACATATATCGTTTGTGATTGATTTCTCTTCCTAATACTTCAACCACTGATACCGCAAAACCAGCTTCACGAATACTATTCACGATATCATTATCTTGATTTTGTAAGACTACTTGAACTGATAGATTACCTTGAATAAATCGTTCCGATAACAAACTACCTATAAAAGTACCAGTTGCAAAACCACCTGCATAAGCAATGGCAATCCAAATACTTGGGTTATCAGTTGTTAGTGCTTCTTGAACGACTAAAAACCAAATTAAAATTTCAATAAAACCAATCGTACTAGCAAACGCCTTTTTACCTTTAACAGTCATAATCATTCTAACAGTACCTAAAGAGACGTCTAAAATTCTAACAAAAAATATTTTTGAACATAATAATAGCAATGCCATCTTAATTCCTCCTCGTTATTTCCTTTTTTTAAAAAGAATACTGATAACTAATATTAGTATTATCATAACAATAACAATTATCATAATATTCATGTTTTTTGAATTAAATGTTGATTTTAATAAGGTTTGAAATGGTATAAACATAAAATAGTCTCCTTTGTAGCCTAATTAATTATATCAAAAGATAACTAAAAAGACAATTGATTTAATTGTCTAATCAAGGGAATTGTCAACTATTTTTTATTTTTCAGTATATATTATTTTTTCAATTACTAAATGATTATTTTTATACCGAAGATAGATATCATTTGTACCAACTAACTCATATTGATTTTGGTCTTCAATTAGGGGACCTAAATAATTAAGTTTATTATAATCATAATGAACGATAATTTGATTACCCTTAACTTCCATTGAATTATAATAATTAGCTAGACCATGGATTCCTTTTCCAGGAATACTAGTCGTAAAATCATCACCATTTTTAATAATGATTATTTCATCATCAAGAGAACTATAATATTTTCCCTCTTTAAGTTCAAAATTTTTCTTATCAAAAGTATTTACAACAAATTGTTGAACTTCAATGTTAGAAACATTTTGATTGTTTAATAACCCATAAGCAACATAAATAGTAATATCCTCATCACTAAATTGGTGATAGGTTTTTCCGGAAAACAACATCCTTGCCGTAATCAAATATTCTTGAATATCTGATTCTTCAATTTCATCTAAACTATTAAGTGTTTTACCAAATAAAGTTATTTTAGAATCATTATTAAATTTTATGGTAATTAAAATACCAACTATTATTAATAAAATAGAAACCATTATAACACAAAGGTTTTTTTTGTTCATCATCTTACCTCCATTTAATATACCTATATAATTTATATTCTACTACTTAAAGATATATTTAGCAATCAAAAAAGTCAGGATTACCTGACTTATTTAAATATTAGATTTGAGGATAAACACTCACTTGTTTTTTGTCTTTTCCAAGACGTTCAAATTTAACATATCCATCAACTTTAGCATAAACCGTGTCATCACTACCAATCCCAACATTAGTTCCTGGGAAAATCTTTGTACCACGTTGACGATATAAAATTGAACCACCTGATACGAATTCACCATCAGCAGCTTTAGCACCTAATCTTTTAGCGATTGAGTCACGACCATTTTTAGTTGATCCTTGACCTTTTTTATGAGCAAATAATTGAATATTTAATTGCATTAATTGCATAAAGGACACCTCCTTATTTTAATTTTCAAACTTAATATTTTTTGGATACTGTTCTTCTAGTTCTTTTAATAAATCAACCATATTTTGAATTAAAAGGTCAGTAACTTCCATATGCTTATTAATCTTAATAATTAGATCATGAGAATTATCATAATCGATACTATCTTGATCTATTTTCATCATGGCATTGACGGTTGTAATAACAATGCTTGATACTGCAGCACATACAATATCTTTTCCATACTTATCATAATCAGCATGACCTACAATCGAAACTTGCTTAATTTGTTGATGATCATGTTCTATTCTTATTTTAATCATTTAACTATTACTAATTGTTTTGATTAATACTTTTGAATATGGTTGACGATGACCTTGTTTTTTACGATGTTTTTTCTTCGGTAAATATTTAAAAACGATAACTTTCTTTTGTTTACCATTTTTAATAACTTCACCAATTACTTTAACATTGTTTAAGTATGGTTTACCTGCAACACCATTAACAACTAATACCTTATCAAAAACAACTTCTTTTCCTTGTTCAATATCTAGTTTTTCAACATAAATAGTTGTTCCTTCTTCGACATAGTATTGCTTGCCACCAGTTTCAATAACTGCTTTCATTTTATTCCTCCTACTTCTCAGACTCGCCATAAAGGTAACATTCGTTTTAAAACCTTTTCCGTGCGGTTGTAGAGTAAGGCTCTACACAATATAGAATTTTATCACAGTTTAACCTTATTGTCAAACCTTTTTCTTAAGGTTTCTCTTTCAGAATGATAATTCTCTCCATCATAAAATAAGTGTTTATAATCACGAAACATTTTATGATAACGATATCCCTTAACTATTTTATTCCTTTTAAAATTAAAGTGATAAAGATATCGTTCTAATAAAAATCGATTAAACAGATATTGATGAATCTTTAACTCCTTAATAACATTAACTAACAAAAAAAATAAGATACCTAAGTATAATAAGTTAAGTCGGTAAAAAGAACTAATAATAATGACTATAAAAGATAAACTGATTGTCAATAAATGACTTAGTTTATATGGTAATAATTGATTACATAATAAGTTACAAAACTTTGACCCATCTAAAGGATAAATGGGTAATAAATTAAATAATAAGATGGCATAGTGATAGTGATTAACCATCTCATTATTTAGAATAGTTGCATATATAATTTGAAAGATAGGACCAAGAATTAAAATAATGAATTCTTCCTTCATTGGTCGATTAATCGCTTCATTAAAGATCGTTAACCCACCAAAAGGTAATATCATAATTTTCTCAATCTTCCAATGATAAAATAAGGCCCCTAAGAGATGTCCAAACTCATGAATAACAATAAGAGAGGTTAGAACGATAAAGTCTTTAAATAACCCCGTTAAAACAGCTAATAAAGCTACCAAATAAAAAAAGATATGAATCTTAATTTTAGAGATAATCTTCATAATTAAGAACAACCCCATCTTTTTTATAGACTAAGTATAAAGAGTTATCAATAGTTGTTCCTAATAGTTCGCCTTGTTCGACATAATCATATAGTTTAACACTTACATTATTGACATTCGCATACCATAGATCAACCCCATTAACTTGCTGGATGACAATCGTTGGTCCATAACCTTCCTTTTCTCCTATAAAGACAACTAAACCACTTAATTGATTAGGAACTAAATAGTTTTTAGATACCGTTAATTTAACCCCATCTTTATAAACACTAGTTTCCGTATAACTTAACTTTTCACTAAAGACTGGCTTAGAATTCTCAAAGAAATCTTTAAAAGGAAGAGAACTTCCAAAATATGTTTGATATAGATGATTGACGGTCGCAAAAGAAAAATGAGTATCGTAAACTTCTTTATAAAAAAGGGTTTTAAAATTAGTATTACTCTTTAAAGCAATCAACATCATCAAAGTTATTACAATTACTACTAATACTTTATTTAAAGATTTAATAAAATAATTAGGCATTTTAATGCTTGTACTCTTTTTTATAGATTTATTTTTTATTTGATTACGAATCATATCAATATCCATATTATCACCAATACAGTATATTAATAAATGTCATTTTTTAGAACTAATCAACTTTATCTATTTTATATTTATAACTAAGATAATTAGTTATTAAATATAATATTATTCCATAAACGATATTTAATAGAAGTGATGAATAAATACTCGTCACTAAAGTATTAAAATCATTATTAAGATAACCAACTGATATAAGAAGAAGATAAACCATTGAACGATATAAAACAACAACAATAAAACTAATAATTGTCACATTAAGCACATTATTTGATAGATACTGATAAATCATTTTAATCATATAAGCTATCATTAAAAAAAGAACGGCATTTAAAAAGATAGTATCAGTATACACAATATCATATAGTAAACCTAATCCAAATGACCAGATTAAATAATTATTGGTTTCTTTATGAAAAAAAGGATAAATAATAATTAAACTGATTAAGGAACATAGTGGTAGCAGTAAACTATTAGTAGGAATCAAATAACTAATAATACTATCTAACAAAAAAGAGATAATTACGGTTAACGTAACTAATTTCATTCCTGATTCGCCTTTCTTTTTAAAATTGTCACAAAGTTAAGATTATTAAAATCAACACTTGATTCAACTTCAACAATTTTAGCTAAATCAAAATTATCAGTTCCTACACTTCTTACTTTACCAATAATAATCCCACTAGGAAAAACATCACCCATTCCGGTAGTTGTTACTAAAGCCCCGCTTGGTATATCAATATTTTCTGATATACCTTCAATAATAAAACATTTCTCATCTTTCTTATAACCAGTTAGTAACCCATAGATATTCTTTTCTTCAATTTTTATTTTTACAGATATTTTACTATTTAATTCATCACTGGTTAATAATTTAATGGTACTTGAAAAATTAGTTGTTTTAATAACTTTACCAATTAAACCATCACCATTGATAACTGCAATATTTTCAGTTACTCCACTATTACGTCCTTTATCAATGGTAATTGTATTATACCAATATCCAATATTACGATTTATTACTAAAGCATTTAAATAAGTATAATCTGCTAAAGTATAATCAATGTCCAACAGTTTCTTTAATTCTTTATTTTCACTTTCTAATTCATTTATCTTAGCTAACTGATTATAATAATCATCAACTTGTTGTTCTATTTTTTTATATTTGTGATATAAATCATCTTTCTCATTAGATTCATTAATTTTATCTTTCACATAGTTAATTGGAACATTGATAACTTTATTAAGACTGACAACGATATCTTTGATTCCTTGTTCTAAGGGATTTAATTTTCGATTATCTGTAACAATTTTAGTTACAACACCTAAAAAGATAGCTATACCTAATAAAATAATTAAAATAATATATTTTTTCTCTAACTTTTTATTTGTCATCTTATCACCTATATAAATTATAATATAAAATCACTCAAATTCCTACTAAATATCATTATTTTCAAAAAAACTATAATAATTATTCTCTCCAATAATGATGTGATCAATAACTTCAACACCTAATACTTTACCGACATTAACTAAAGAAGTCGTTAAATTAAGATCATCAGAGCTAGGCAAGACATTCCCACTAGGATGATTGTGAACACAAACAATACTAGAAGCACTAACTAAGTAAGCTTCTTTAAATATCTCTCTGTGATGAACTAAACTATGATTTAAAGTACCAATAAATAATAACTTATCTTTAATAACTCTTTTATGATGGTCTAAATAAACACAATAAAAATATTCTTGTTTTTTATGACCAAGAATATCATAATAATAATCATAAATAATCTTAGCATTATTCATCTTTAAGTTATTAAGACTGGTTACTTCTTTATTAATCCGCTTACCAAGTTCAATCGTTGCCATTAAGTCACAAGCCTTTGATGAACCAATTCCTTTAATCTTAATTAAATCATTATAATTTAATTCTTGAAAATTATTGATATGACCATACTTTACTAATAAATTAGAGGCAATACTTTTAGCTGAACTATTTTTATAACCAGTCTTAATAATAATTGAAATCAATTCTTCATTACTTAAATTTTGAGGTCCAAAACAGATTAATCGCTCTCGTGGTCGATCAGCTAAGGGCAAATCTTTAATCTTGGTTGGCATTAACTATCAACTCCTCATACTTACTCAATGTTTGATTACAAATAGCCTTAATAATAGCTTTATCAGTCGTTGTTTTTAATAATTGATCATATTGATTTAATATTTCAATAAAGGTTTTATTATTAATGAAGACTTCTTTGCTATAAGTAACATACCCCATTTCTTCAAAATATCCTTGTAGTTTATTAACATTTTCTAAATCTTTTGTAACTCCAATAAAAACATAATATAGGTTGTTTTCGATACTTGTAATATAATAATCAAAATCCATCGTATTTTTTAAAATATTTTCTTCATTTGAATAAACTCCTTGTTGAATTAAATAAACCTTTTCACCACGATTAAAAATAGTTAAAAGTTTTTCTTTTTTATCATATTGATTAATCATAAATTGGGATAATAAAAAACCAACAGCAAAGGCTCCTAAAATAACGACTAGATATTTTTTCATCTTATCACCATTTTTATTTTACCTTATTAGTTAGTCTTTCTTTGTCGAAAAAAATTAAGATAGACTCTTAATTTTTTCAATCACTTGTTCAATTTTAAGATCTTCACTTTCATTAGTAGATCTTAACTTAAATTCAACCATATTGTCACTCGTTTTATTACCAACAACCAATCTAACTGGAAGACCAATTAAATCCATATCATTAAATTTTACACCAGCACTAAGTTCGCGATTATCTAATATTGTTTCAATGCCCATACGATTTAATTCATTATATAAATAGTCAGCAATTTTCGCTTGTTCTTCATTGTGAACATCGATCAAAACAATTCCTACTTTATATGGTGCAATATTATAAGGCCAAATAATTCCCTTATCATCACTCTTTTGTTCCACAACTGCTGCCATAACTCTTCCTGATCCAATCCCATATGAACCCATGACAACTGGATGTAATTGATTATTTTGATCTAAATAATTCAATCCTAAACTCTCTGAATACTTAGTTCCTAATTTAAATGTATTACCAATTTCAATTCCTTTTTTAAAGTACAATGGTTGACCACATTTAGGGCATTTATCCCCTTCTTTAATATTGATAATATCACCAATTATATTTGCTTTAAAATCACTTATGTTGACATTCTTATAGTGGTAATCAGTCTTATTAGCACCAACCACAAAATTAAACATATTATTAATATTATTATCCATAATAATAGGAATTCCAATTTCTAATGGACCTGCAAAACCAACTTTAGCCTGAGTTATTCTCTCAACATCATCAGGTTCAGCTAAAGCCACTTCACTTACACCTAATAGTTTACTTAATTTTACTTCATTGACATCACGATTACCTGGTACTAATACTGCATAAAAATGATTATTAACCTTATAAATTAAAGTTTTAACAAACTTACTAGCAGAAAGTCCCATATAATTAGTTACATCTTCAATTGTTCCAGCATTTGGCGTTTCAACTAATTGTTTTTCTAATTTTTCTTCATTTTCTATATTAGTATTAGGAATACTAGCACTAACTTCGATATTTGAAGCATAATCGCATTTATGACATAAGACTAAGGTATCTTCACCAATTTCAGTTACAGCTTGAAATTCTTCACTTAAGCTTCCACCCATTGAACCAGTATCGGCTTTAACAATCTTATAATCAATTTCCATTCGATCAAATATTTTCTTATAAGCATTGAACATCTTTTGATAAGCAATATCTAAACCTGCTTCATCAATATCAAAAGAATAAGCATCTTTCATTGTAAATTCTCTAACTCTAATCAAACCAAAACGGGGACGTGGTTCATCTCGATATTTCGTTCCAATTTGATATAAATTAAATGGCATATCCTTATATGATTTAATCTTCATTGATGCGGCTACCGCAAACAATTCTTCGTGAGTTGGTCCTAAAACATAATCCCTTTTATAACGATCTTTGAAACCAAACATACTATCACCAAAATTAGCTCTGCGGCCACTATTGATGTAGACTTCTTCAGGTATCATACAAGGCATCGTTAGTTCTAAGGCACCAGTGTTGTTCATCTCTTCACGAATAATATTTTCAATATTATTCTTAACTTTCAAGCCTAATGGCAAATACATATAAATACCATTACCGGCTTTTTTGACCATCCCACTTCTAACTAATAATTTGCCACTTTTGGATTCTTCATCCTTGATGTCTTCTCTAATGGTGTAAAAAAAACTGTCTTTTAATCTCATTCTACCACTCCCATTCCAGTTTTTCATAGAAACATTATATCATATTTTTCATAAATCAGACCAATTTCCACGCATTTGTATATTTTTCTTTTTTCAAATCATACTAATGACAGAAAGGAATGATTTGATGAATAGTGTACCTAAAATGATCTCTACTAAAGATTTAATGTATCTTAGCGATATGTTTGAATGGATGTTTACAGCTTCTAAAAAAGCTACTCATTTTAGTAATGAAGTAACCGACCCTAACTTGAAAGAAGTATTAACGATTATTGCCGATATGCATAAAAAACATTGTAGTAAAATAATTAATATCTTAAATGAAGGAGGAAATGCGAATGGATAACAAAGTTGAAAATCCTAAAACCGAAGTTCCAGCTACTACCGAAATGAATGATCGAGATTATCTAAACGATGTTTTAGAATGTGAGAAAAACTTATCTAATAATTTATCGACGGCTATTAATGAAGCCAGTAATCAAGCTTTATTCCAAGATATCTTTGATATGTTCACTGAATCAAAACAAGCTGCCAGACAATTATTTAATCTAACATTTCAAAAGGGATGGTATTGTTTAGAAAAAGCGGAAGTTACTAAAATTAATCAAAAAGCCAATGAGTTACAACAAAAATTAAATGAACTCCAATAAAAAACATAAATTAATTTATGTTTTTTTGTATTTAAAAACCACTTCGTTTAAACATTTTCTCTAGTTCATAATTAGTAAAGGTCACAATCGTTGGTCGTCCATGAGGACAATTGAAAGGATTTTCACATTTTCTTAAGTCATCAATTAGGTTTTCCATTTCAGCTAAGGTAATATTTTGATTGGCTTTAATACTCATTTTACAACTTAGCATAATGGCAATTCGCTCATTAAACTTTTCAATCGTAAAATCTTTTTCATAACTGATGATTACTTCAATAATTTTATGGATAGCTTCTTCTTGATCTTTTGGTAACCAAGTCGGATGTGCTTTAATAATTATAGAATTAATTCCAAATTCCTCTACTTCAAAATTCATCTTTCTTAAAATGTCGAGGTTTTCTTTTAAAATAATAAATTCATTATTTGATAGTTCAAGGGTAATTGGGAAAAGTAATGCGATACTATGGTTATCAGGATGTCCTAACTTATTCTTATATATTTCATAGTTGATTCGCTCTTTAGCTGCGTGCTGATCGATGATATACATTCCTACATCATTTTGACAAATTATATACGTTCCATGGACTAATCCAACTGGATATAATTCAGGTAGACGTTCTTTTATGACAACTTCTTCAGTAACTAAATCTTCATTAATTATTAGTTCATCATTTTGAATGGGATGTTCATATTCCGTTTTTGATTCTGATACTTGATGGAAATTAAAACTTAATTCTTGGTAAGTATGATTAGGTAATACTTCAGCAATTTCAATTTCAGGGATAAGGTTTTTTCCCATTAAGACTTTTTTTATCATCTCACTAATCAATAGACAAAGTTCTTCCATTTTACCAAACTTAATATCCATTTTAGTCGGATGAATATTGACATCAATTAAACTAGGATCAACTTCAATCCTTAAGATAACAATAGGATACCTATTATCTGGCTTATAAGTATGGTAAGCATCATTGATATATTTATTTAATTCAGTATTCTTAACTACTCGTCCATTGACAATTGTCACCATGTGATATCGATTAGAGCGATTGACTTCCGGCTTACTAATATATCCACTAACATCATAATCACTGTCACTTGCCTCAACTTCGATCATCTTTTTTGTTACTTCTAACCCATAAACACTCTTAATCGTTTTTAATAAATTCCCACTACCATCAGTATCTAATAAGATATTTCCATTATTTGATAAGGTAAACTTAATATCAGGATGAGATAAAGCAATTTTATTAATATAATCTGTGATATTAGCTAGTTCAGTATATAAACTTTTTAGATACTTTAATCTGG
>JAQUFI010000014.1 GCA_028684735.1 Bacilli bacterium
TAATGCGGCTCAGCAATTTAAAGAAGGAGATGTTCTCCACTGGTGGCATCCAAAATTAAATATTGGATTACGTTCTTTATATAAAGATGATTACTTATGGCTTATTTATGCGATTAGTGAGTATATCAATATAACTGATGATCTTAGTATTTTAGATGAGAAAGTTGCTTTTATTGAAGGTTTAACTTTACAACCAAAAGAGCATGAGAAGTTAATCGATTATCATGTTAGTGATGAGACAACGACTTTATACCAACGTTGTGAATTAATTATTCGTAAAGCGATGAATGAATTAGGCAAAAATGGTCTTCCATTAATGGGTGGAGGCGATTGGAACGATGGTATGAATTATATTGGTATTAAAGGTAAAGGAACGAGTGTTTGGCTTGGCTTCTTCTTATACCAAATGATTGAAAAGTTAGTGGATTTCACAAATAAATATGATTCTAAGATTAATGTTAATGAGTATTTAGAATTTAATGAAAAGTTAAAAACTTCCATCTTAAAAGAAGCTTGGGATGGCAAACATTACTTAAGAGCTTTCTTTGATAATGGTCATACGGTTGGTTCTAAGAACAATCAAGAAGGAAGTATTGATCTATTGTCACAAAGTTTTGCTATTTTATCAGGGATTGCTAATGAAAAACAAATTAAATCAATCTTTGAAGAAGTTGAAACAAAATTAGTTGATGAAGATTTAAAAATAATTAAATTATTAACCCCGCCATTTGCTGAAAATAAAGATTATCCTGGTTATATTATGGATTATCCTGAAGGTATTCGTGAGAATGGTGGACAATATACACATGCAGTGGCTTGGTATATTATGGCTTTAATTAAGCTGGGTAAGTATGATTTAGCGTTTAAATACTATCAAATGATTAATCCAATTAATCGCACATTAACTAAAAAGGATGCTTTAAATTATAAAGTCGAACCTTATGTCTTTGTAGCTGATATCTATAGTAATAAAAACTTTGCGGGACAAGGTGGATGGAGTTGGTATACAGGTACTAGTGGTTGGTTTTACCGAGTAGCTTTAATCGACATATTAGGCTTTAATATAAGAGGAAGTAGACTTTATATTCATCCTCATGTTCCAACTAAATGGAAAGATTATTCCCTTGAATTCCGTTATCGTAATACCCTTTATAAGATTGAAGTTTTATTAAATCAATCAAGCAATGAAATATTGATTGATGGTACTACGTCGGAAAATGAATATCTTGAATTAGTTGACGACAAGAAGACTCATTTAGTTACAGTAAAGGTTAGTGATAAAAATGATTAAGTTTGATTTTGAAACCTATATGAAAGAGTTTGATAATCGTCATGATTATCAAATAAAAGTAAATAAGATCAAGGATAAACTAGAAGTCAGTGGCGATATGAATGATTGGTATGATTTAGACAAATGTGTACCATCTGAAGTCTTAAGTGATATCCTTGATACGAGTGCCTTTATTCGTCAAAATTGTGATGTTTTTCTCGTTATTGGAGTTGGTGGTTCATCATTAGGAGCAAGAGCGATAACCGAGGCTTTTAAACCATATTTTGAAGATAAACATCCAGAAATTATTTTCTTAGGTTCTTCGTTATCATCTTCTTATTTAGAAGAATTAATAGAATATATTAAAGATAAGGAAGTAATCGTTAATGTGATTTCTAAATCAGGTTCAACCTTTGAAACTAATTTATATTTTGATTATTTATATGAAGAATTAAAGAAAAAGTATTCTAAAGAAGAATTAAATAAAAGAATTATTATAACAACTGATATAAAAGAGGGAAGTTTAAGAGAATTAGTTGATCAAAAAAACTATAAATCATTTGTTTTCCCAACTAATATTGGTGGGAGATATTCTGTTTTAACAGTGGTTGGGTTATTACCAATCGCTGTTATGGGAATCGATATTGTAGAAATCATTAGAGGGGCTAGAGAATTAAATAAGGAAGTAGCTTTTGATTACGCGATTACTAGAGATTTATTATATAAAGATGGGAAAGTCGTAGAATCATTTACGATATATGAACCAAAGCTATTATCATTTGTTGAATGGATTAAACAGTTACTAGCTGAAACTCAAGGTAAAAATAACCTTGGAATACTTCCAGTAGCAACTCTAAATACTGGGGACTTACATTCCTTAGGCCAATATTATCAGGAAGGTAGCAGGATTTTGTTTGAAACCGTTATTAATATCGATGATAGTACTGATATAACTATTGATAAATATAATAAAAAATTAGATTCTATTAATAGAATCGTAGCTAATCAAGTAGCTAAATCTCATCAAAAAGATGAAACCTATAGTAATTTTATTACCTTAGATAGATTAACTGCTTATAATTTAGGGCAACTTATTTACTTCTTTGAGATAGCAGCTGCAACAGGAGCTTATCTATTAGAGGTTAATCCTTTTGATCAACCTGGTGTTAGTGACTATAAGAAATTAGTAGCAAGGGAGTTGGAAAAAGGTGAGTAAGATTAATCCATTAATTTTTAGAGCTTATGATATAAGAGGAGTTTATCCTATTGATATAAATGAAGAAATGGCTTATACTCTTGGTCAAAGCTTAGGAACCTATATTAGTATAAGAGGTAAGAAAGAGGCTATTGTTGGTTATGATAATCGTCTTTCTTCACCTACTCTAAGTGAATCCTTAATCAAAGGAATTACTAGTACTGGTATTGATGTCATTGATTTAGGACTAGTGACAACACCAATGTTTTATTATGCGAGATATCATTTAAATATTTGGTCAGGAATGATGATTACTGCTAGTCATAATCCAAGTCATCATAATGGGTTTAAAATGTCTTTTGATGAAGAAGGCAATGCCCTAGGAGATGAAATTCAAGATTTCTATCAGTTTACTATTAAAGGAGATTTCGTTAAAGGTGAAGGTAAGGTTAAGAAATTCGATATTAAAGAAAAATATCTAGATATGATTAAAAATTCCCTTGAACTTGGGGAAAACAAGATAAAAGTAGCAGTGGATTGTGGTAACGGGACAACGGCTATTGTCATTAAAGATATTCTTGATTCATTACCTATTGAATACGACCTTTTATATGCTGAAAGTGATCCTACTTTTCCTAATCACCATCCAGATCCTTCAGTACCAGAGAATCTAATCCATTTACAAAAACGTGTTACAGAATTAAATTATGATTTTGGTTTTGCTTTAGATGCAGATGGAGATAGGATTGGAATTGTTGATCACTTAGGAAATGTGATTAGTAATGACTTTTATTTAATTATTATGTATCGCTTTTTGAAAGAACAATTAAAGAGTAAAACTGCTTTATTCGATGTTAAATGTTCTAAATCATTAATCGATGAAGTAGATAAATTAGGACTTAAGTATATTATGAGTCGCACTGGTAATTCTTATGTTTATCGAAGAGTTAAACTAGAAAATGTTGAATTGGGTGGAGAATATTCAGGACATATCTTCTTCAATGATCGTTTTCCAGGATTTGACGATGGTATTTATGCAGGATTAAGGATGATTGAAGTTTTATCAAAAACCGGTAAAACTATTCCTGAATTACTAACGGGAATAAATAAATATTATTCAACTCCTGAAATAAAGTTATCGATTAGTGATGAACATAAATTTTTATTGATTGAAGAAATAAAAAAAGCTTTAAAGCACCAATCCTATCATATTAATGAAACCGATGGCATTAGAATTGAAGATAAAGACTTTTGGGTCTTAATTAGAGCTTCTAATACAACACCTTCGTTAACGATGAGGTTTGAAGCAGCCAGTGAACCTTTATTAGATCATATTCAAAAAGATTACTTAGCTTTAATTGATAAACTCATAAAAGAAAAAGGATTTAAGATATAATAAAAATAATATTTATATGAAATAACACCTTAAAAAAGAGGTGTTATTTTTTTATAATCTAAATATAGATACTAATACTTATGATATAAGATGATATAGTTTGATTTTGAACATATTAATATGTTAAAATTAGTGTAGTAGTGGGTTACCAAGCTAGGACTATAAAAAATATTACAATCCTAAATTATCAATGTAACTCATAAAAGAAAAAAGGTGAAAAAATGAAATTGATCAAAACTAATTTAAAAGATTGTTATCTCATAGAACCTAATAAATTTGAGGATGAAAGAGGATATTTTAGTCCATATTTTATTCAAAAAGATTATATTATGGAAAATATTAAGTTTAATGGTGTTGTACAAGCAAATCGTTCAAAAAGTTCTAAAGGAGTACTTAGAGGACTACATTTTCAATTAGAACCTAAATCTCAAGCTAAAATCGTTGAAGTAATAAAAGGATCAGCCGTTGATATCGTTGTTGATATTAGAGAATATTCACCAACATATGGTAAATATGAATGTGTTTTATTGAGTGATGATAATAATAGACAATTATTTATTCCAAAAGGGTTTGCCCATGGTTTTATTAGTCTTGAGGATAATTCAGTTTTTCAATATCTTGTTGATAATGATTATGCTCCCGAATTAGAAAAAGGCATTCTGTTGACTGATCCCGAACTAAAAATTCCTTTAGACAAAATATTTAAAGAATATGAAATAGATAATCCTTTATTATCCGAAAAAGATCAAAAACATCTAACTTTATCTAAAAGTCCTAAATTTTTTAAATATTAGGAATTATCATGATTATAGTTACTGGGTATACAGGACAATTAGGTTATGATGTTACAAATGAATTAGAAAATAGAGGATTTAAAAATATTGTATCTTTAGGAAGTAAGGATTTAGATATAACTGATAGACAAGCTGTTATAGAAAAAATAACAACTTTAAAACCTAGTGTTATTTTTCATAATGCGGCATATACAAAGGTTGATTTAGCTGAAGAGGATTATGAAAAATGTTATAGTGTAAATGTTTTGGGTACTGAAAATATTGTTGAAGCAGCCAAGTTGGTTGATGCAAAAATAATTTATATTAGTACGGATTATGTTTTTGATGGGAAAAAAGAAGGCTTTTATGACATAAAGGATAAACCAAATCCCTTAAATGTCTATGGGAAAACAAAGTATTTGGGAGAAATAATAGTAAAAAAATATCCTAAACATTTTATTGTTAGAACATCTTGGGTCTTTGGAAAGAATGGTCCAAATTTTATTACAACGATGTTAAATTTATCTGAAATAAAGAATGAATTAAATATAGTTAATGATCAAATTGGTAGTCCAACTTATAGTGTCGATTTAGCTAAATTATTAGTTGAAATATCGATGACTGAAAAGTATGGAATATATCATGCCACCAATGATGGTTATTGCAGTTGGGATGAATTCGCAGAATATATTTTTAAAATTAATGCAAAAAATGTCGAAATAAATAAAGTGAAAACATCTGAATACATTGCTAAGGCAATCAGACCATTAAATTCTAAACTTAATAAACAATCTTTAATTGATAATGATTTTGAAGGATTGCCATCTTGGAAGGATGCAGTAAAAAGATATAGTTTAGAATTAAAAAAGGAAATGAGGAAGTAATGTGAAAAAAGTTTTAGTTACAGGAGGGGCTGGCTTTATTGCTAGTAACTTTTTACATTATATGGTTGATAAGTATCCTAACTACAATTTTGTTTGTTTAGATGCTTTAACATATGCGGGAAACTACAACAATTTAGAACCTATTATAGATAAAGATAATTTTAAATTTGTAAAAGGAGATATAACAGATATAAGATTAGTTGATAAGTTATTTAAAGAAGAGAATTTTAATTGGGTTATTAATTTTGCAGCCGAAAGTCATGTTGATAATTCAATTAGTAATCCCAGCATATTTTTGACTACTAATATTATTGGTACTCAGATATTAATGGATAAATCCAGAAAATATGAAGTTGAAAGATATCATCAAGTATCTACTGATGAGGTTTATGGTGATTTGCCATTAGATAGGCCTGATTTGTTATTTACAGAAACAACACCACTACATGCATCAAGCCCATATTCTTCTAGTAAAGCTGGTGCTGATTTATTAGTAGAGTCATATTATCGAACTTTTGGTTTACCAATCACCATTTCCAGATGCTCAAATAATTATGGACCTTATCAATTTCCAGAAAAATTAATACCAGTTGTTATTAGTAAAGCCCTAAAAGATGAACTAATACCAGTGTATGGAACAGGGAAAAATATTAGGGATTGGATACATGTATACGATCATAATATCGGTATTGATATGATATTACATCATGGGAAAGTTGGCGAAATATATAATTTAGGAGGGCGTTCAGAAAGGACTAATTTAGAAGTGGTAAAAACAATTTTAAAATATTTAAATAAATCAGAAGCTTTGATTAATTATGTAACTGATCGTCCTGGGCACGATTTGCGCTATGGAATAGATTGTACAAAAATAGAAAATGAACTTAGCTGGTTAAGAACTTATAATTTTGATAAAGGGATAAAAGAAACAATTGATTGGTATACAAATAATCAAAATTGGATTGAAGATATTGAAACTGGAAATTATCAAAAGACTTATTATCAAAGAAAATAGATATATGTAAATAATGATATCTATTATAAATTAAATATCCACGAAAATTTAATTGTTCAATAATATAGGTTATATGCAGCGCATATGTAGAAGGGATTAATAATGAAAAATAAAAGTAATCCATTAGTTAGTATTATAACATCTAGCTATAATAGGGAAAAATATATTGCTGAAACAATAGAATCAGTATTAAATCAAACATATCAAAATTATGAAATGATAATTGTTGATGATATTTCAACTGATAATACCATTAAAATTATAAAAGAATATCAAAAAAAAGATAAGAGAATAAAATTGATAAAGTTATCTGAAAAAGGTGGAACAAGTATTGCTAGGAATCGAGCTATACTGGAAGCAAAAGGGAAATATGTTGCTTTTTTAGATAGCGATGATTTATGGTATAAAGATAAGCTAGAAAAACAAATTAAATTCATGGAAGAAAATAATATATATTTTTCTTATACTGATTATGAATATATTAATGAGAAGAGTGAACTTATAAATTTAAGACGTATTGCCCCTAAGAAAGTTACATATTTGAGAATGCTTTTAGGTAATTATGTGGGTTGTTTAACTGTTGTTTATAATGCAGAAGAAACAGGATTAATTCAAATACCTAAAATAGATAAACGAAATGACTATGCTTTGTGGTGTTTTATTTTAAACAAACTAAGATACGGTTATAAGTATGATGAAGTGCTAGCAAAGTATCGTAAAGCAAAATCAAATTCACTATCATCAGGTAATAAATTTAAATTGATAAAATATCACTATCAATTACATCATAAAATAAATAAATTTAATCCTATAACTTCTTGTTTTCTTATTTTTACAAATGCCATAACATCATTTCTATTTAAAAAAAGAATTAGAGAAAAAAATAGAATTAAAACATACTAATAACATCATTTTTGATTTTCTAACAAAATGTTTTGAAAGGAACAGTTATGAAGAAAGAATATATTATTTTAATGGGAGCAGGCTTTTCAAATAAAGGTGCTCAATCAATGGTTTTTACGGTAACTAGTGATTTAATAAAAAAATATTCGAACAAAAAAATAGTCATGTTATCATCGATAGATTATAATCGCGATAAATATGATAAGGAACAGTATAAAATTATTATTGAAAAACATCCAAAATTGACCACCACTTTTTATTTGAGTGATGGATTGTATGGACTTGCTGATACATTTAATATTACTTATGATAAGGAGGAAAAAAATGAACAAAGTTGCATTTATCACTGGTATTACAGGACAAGATGGTTCATTCTTGGCAGAACTTCTATTGGAAAAAGGTTATGAAGTTCACGGTCTTATCAGAAGAAGTTCATTGGATAATACTGATAGAATTGAACATCTCTATAATAATGATACATCAAAGGATACACATTTTTTAAAAAAAGTTCAACTTCATTACGGAGATATGGCAGATGCTACAAGTCTAATTAGAATTATAAAAGAAATTAAACCAGATGAAATCTATAATTTAGCTGCTATGTCACATGTTCAAGTCTCATTTGAAATTCCGGAATATACAGCTGATATAAATGGAATAGGAGTATTGAGACTTTTAGAAGCTGTTAGAATTTTAGGCTATGAAAATAGAACCAAAATATATCAGGCAGCAACATCAGAATTGTATGGTAATGTACAAGAAATACCTCAAAAAGAGACGACACCATTCTTCCCTAGAAGTCCATATGGAGTTGCTAAACTATATGGTTTTTGGATTATAAAGAACTATAGGGAAGCATATAATATGTTTGCTGTTAATGGCATTCTTTTTAATCATGAGTCAGAAAGACGTGGAGAGACTTTTGTTACTAGAAAAATAACATTAGCTGTTGCAAGAATTAAAAAAGGTACTCAGGAAAAATTGTATTTAGGTAACATGAATGCAAAGCGCGATTGGGGTTATGCAAAGGATTATGTTGAATGTATGTGGTTAATGCTTCAACACGATACTCCAGAAGATTTTGTTATTGCAATAGGAGAAACACATTCAGTCAGGGAATTTACAACCCTTGCTTTTAAAGAAGTTGGTATAGAATTAGAATGGCAAGGTGAAGGAATGGAAGAAAAAGGTATTGATAAGTCTAATGGGAAAATTTTAGTCGAAGTAGATCCAAAGTATTTTAGGCCTGCTGAAGTCGAACAATTACTTGGAGATCCAACTAAAGCCAAAAAATTATTAGGATGGAATCCGACTAAAACTAGTTTTAAAGAATTGGTAAAAATCATGGTTCAAAGTGATATTAAGTTTGTTGAAAATGAAGAAAAGTATACAGTTGTATAATTGAAAATATAAACTTCGGAGGTAAACGATGAAAACAATCATTTTAGCAGGTGGAAGTGGGACAAGATTATGGCCTTTAAGTAGAGAAAGATATCCTAAACAATTTATAAAAATTCAGGGAAATAAAGATTCTCTTTTTCAAGAAACTTTTAAAAGAAGTTTATTGATTTCAAGTATTGAAGATATTTATGTAGTGACAAATGAAAATCACAAATTTTTAGTTATGAGGGCAATTGAAGAACTTGGAGTTTCATACAAAGAAGAAAATATTCTAGTAGAACCTGAATCAAAAAATACACTTCCAGCCATTTATGCTGGGGTCAAAGAAATTATCAAAAAAGGTCATGATTCTGTTTTGGTCTTTCCATCTGATCATATCATTTTAAACAATGAAGAATTGGCTTTAATTATTAAAGATTCTGAAGTTTTAACAAGAGATTCAATTATTACTTTTGGAATTAAACCAGATAGAGCAAACACAGGATATGGCTATATTTCACCAGGTAAAAAGAAATTAAACGGGTTTATAGTAAATTCCTTTAAGGAAAAACCAACCCTAGAGAAAGCAAAAGAATATATTGAAAAAGGTTACTATTGGAATTCTGGAATACTTATGTTTAATTCAAACTTATTTTCAAGAGAAGTTAAAAAATATTCTACTGAAATTTTTAAGGCTTTTGAAACCTGTGATAATATTAAAGATGCCTTTTCAATGATTAATACTAAAATTTCCGTCGATTATGGAATTATGGAAAAAAGTAATAAAATAGTCGTTGTTCCTGTGAATATTAGTTGGAATGACTTGGGAAGTTTTGATGCCCTGTTCGATGTTTTTCAAAATAATGAAAATGATAACATTTTTGAAAAACAAAATATACTTATTGATTCAAAAAATAATTTTATTCAATCCTGTGACGACAAAGTAGTAGCTGTTATAGGAATTGAAGATTTAATAATTGTTGATAATAGAGATGCTTTGTTAGTTTGTAAAAGAAATCAATCGCAAAAGGTTAAAAATGTTGTTGATATATTAAAAAAGAGAAATGATTTACGAATTAACTACAGCGTATGTGATTATAGACAATGGGGTTATTATAAAGTACTTGAAGAAAAAGAAGGTTTTAAAGTCAAAAAGATAACTGTGTATCAAGGAAAAAGTCTTAGTTATCAACTTCATAACCATAGGAGTGAACACTGGATTGTAATTAAAGGGATTGCGAAGGTAACTGTAGATGGTGAAGATAAGTTTATTTATGATGGTGAAAGTATTTTTTTTAGACAAGGCCAAAAACATCGACTTGAGAATTCAGGTGACTCTCCCTTAGAAATAATTGAAGTACAAATAGGAGAATATCTTGAGGAAGATGATATTATAAGATTTAATGATGATTATGAAAAAATGAGTTCTATATGATGAACCATAAGAAGTATATTTTGATAATTATAAAAAGGAATGATTTATAGTTTGTAATGTTATTGATTAATTTTTAGTAAACTGGAGGCGAAAAATGAAAATATTATTTGATTTATCAGCCACACAATCACGAAAAAGTATAGTTATAAGTGGTGGTGGAGAATATGCATCAATACTCTTTCAAGCGTTTATTGAAAGAGTAAATAATTATCAAATAGAAGTAATATTTAATAATTTAAATAGTGAAAATCATTTTTTAAAAAAATTATGTGAGAAAAGAAAAATAAAAATTCATCATTTTAATAATTTAGATGATTACTCAAATATAATTAATGATAATTGCTTTGATGTTTTAGTATTGCCTGTTTGTTATTCAAAATACAGTAAATTAAGATTAAATGAGGATATTAAAGTAATTAGTGTAACACATGATTTAAGCCATTTTGCAACATTAAAATTTATAAGTCAAAAGTGGAGATTCTTCTATACTAATCCTTTTGATTATTTAAGGAAGATAAGATTTGAAATAAGAAAAAAACGTTTAGAAAAAAAGTATAAAAATGAAAATATTAGACTTTTTTCATTAACTAAAAGACAATTGATGATAACCTCTTCTTATTATTCTAAAGCAGCTATGGATTTTTACTTAAACGGAAAAAGGGAAATAAAGATAAATGTTTTCTACCCACCTCAAAAAAATGGTCTAAAATTTAGCAATCTAAAAGAACAAGAATTACTAAAAAGATTAAATATTAAAAAAAATAGTTATTTTTTATTAGTTAGTAGTGATAGGTGGCCAAAAAATAACTTTAGAGCAATAAAGGCATTAGATTTATTATTTCAAAAAGAGTATTATCACGGAATGCTTTCTGATATGAAAGTAATTGTTCTTGGGACAAATACAAAAATAAAAACATATATGGAAAATAAAATAAAGTCTAAAAAACAGTTTATGTTTCTTGAATATATCCCAGCGGTAGAATTAGAAATTTTATATAAAAATGCTCATTTATTTTTATATCCATCTTTATTAGAGGGATTTGGATATCCTCCTATCGAAGCTATGAAGTATAATACAATGTCATCATGTTCAGCTTTAACTTCAATTCCTGAAGTTTGTGGGGATGCTGTTTTGTATTTTAATCCATATGATATAGATAGTATAAGTATAAGCATTTTAGAAAGTTTTAATAAGCCACATATGGAACAATTGAAAAGGAATATGGTTAATCGTTACAAATTTATTACAGAAAAACAAGAAGATGATTTTGAGGAACTTTTCAAACTTATATTTGAATTTTTAAATAATTAGTTTAAATTATTGAGAGGTATAACATAATTAATGATTGGAGCATTAGAGCAATGAAAATAATCGCATTTTATTTACCACAGTTTCATGAAATACCAGAGAATAATAAATGGTGGGGAGAAGGTTTTACGGAATGGACTAATACTCGAAAAGCTAACCCTCTTTTTAATGGTCACTATCAGCCAAGAGAGCCTTTAGGAGATAATTATTATAATTTATTAGATAATAATGTCAAAAAATGGCAAGTTGATTTAGCAAAAGAATATGGTGTTTATGGATTTTGTTTTTATCACTATTGGTTTAAGGATGGAAAAAAATTGCTTGAAAAACCAATTGAACAATACCTTGAAAATAAAAAACTTGATTTGCCTTTTTGTTTGTGTTGGGCAAATGAATCATGGAATCGAACATGGGATGGATCGGAAAAGATTATTTTAATGCCCCAAGCTAATGGAAAGGTTGAAGAGTGGGAGGAACATTTCAACTATCTTTTACCATTTTTTAAAGATGAAAGATATATAAAAATTGAAGACAAACCAATATTTATAATATATAGACCAGAAATAATACCTTCAATAAATAATATGCTTGATTATTGGCAGAAACTAGCAAAAAAGAATGGTCTAAAAGGGATATGTTTTGCTTATCAAAGTCATAGTTTTCATATGTTGAAAAATAAAGATGATAGTAGATTTGAGTTAGCAATAGAGTATGAACCATTTTATTCTTGGTTCCAATATAATATAAGAAAAAAAACTAGTAAAAGCATTAAAGAAAAAACGGTTTTTTTAATTAGTCGTAGGATTCCTAATTTAATTAAAAATATTAAAAATAAAATTAATATTATTATGGATCTGAAATTAGGTCAGAAAATAAAATTCAGATTCAAGGCTAATTATATAAATAAATATAGTACAGTAGTTAATCAGTCAGTTACTAATATCCCTTTATCAAATAAAAGTATTCCAGGTGTATTTACTGATTGGGATAATACCGCACGCAAAGCTAATAATTCAACATTATTTATCGGTAGCACTCCAGAAAGATTCAAAGAATATTTAAGCGCACAGATTAAGCGTTCTAAAGAAGTTTATAATAAAGATATGGTTTTTGTGAATGCATGGAATGAATGGGCAGAAGGTGCACATTTGGAACCAGATAAAAAACATGGATATGAATATTTAGAAGCAGTTAAAGAGGCCTTGGCGGATAATGGATATTTTGTTGATTCAAAGGATTAATTAGTACTAATCATATACTTAAAATAAGGTTAAATTATCTAATTTACCTTATTTTTTATTAATTTGTATTAGTATTTTGAAAAGGTAATACCTTCTGTTGACTAAAAACAATTAATATTATAAAATTAAAACAGAGTAAATGAATATAATAAGTAATTAAATAATTTATTTAGTGTTAATTACTAATTTTTGTAAAAGAGGCGAATGGAAAAGATGGAAAAAAAGAATGAAAGAATGCAATTAGTATTAACTGCTTACATAATTCTTAATGTTTTATATTTATTAATTGCTAGTTTTTTAGCTTGCCATGGGAAAATTCCATTTGAAAATTATGCGAATGGTTTTATTGCTTTGTTTATTGTCAATGTCATTATAATTATTGGAATACTATGGAAAAATTATAAGAAAAATAAAATTGATATATTACTAATTTTATGTATTATATTTGCCATTATATCTACTTTGTTTGCTTATCGTCGTCATGAAGCGTTATTTGGCCTTGTTTTTAGATATGAAGGTTTATTTCAAATATGTTATTATTTAACAATACTATTTATTAGTAGTTTTATTAAAAACCAATATAAAAAATATATAATATCAGCAATTCTTTTAACTGGTTTAGTTGAAGTTTTTTATGGTTTTTTGCAAGTTACAAATTCATTAGATTTTCTTCCTATAAGAGGTAGAGGAAATACTTTGGCTAATGGAATGCTTACTAATTCTAATTTTTATGGAACATATATGTTAATCTGTTTAGGTTATTCGTTAGCCTTATTTTTAGAAGAAAAAAAACTAATCAGAATTCTGTTGTATTTTTTGCTTTATATTTTATTTTTAGCTGGGTTATTAATTTCTAATGCTTTAAGTAGTATTGTTGGATTTATATGTATTTTAATATATTTGCTTATCTATTTTATTATTAATAAAAAGTATAAAAAATATATTGTAGTCGTTTTAACATTTATTGCCCTAATTGCTTTTTTTACAAAAACAAATTTAACTTTTGCTTATTCTGATTTAAAAAAAACAAAGAATGAGATTGTCGAAATAGGTAAAGGGAATTTAGGTGACAAATTTGGTACTAATAGAATTTATATCTGGAAAGAAACTATGAAAATAGTACCCGATAATCTATTACATGGAATAGGCATTGAGAATTTTGTTTATGCGTTTGATGGACGCCCATTATTTTCAAAAACGAAAAATGTATATTATGACAAAGCTCATAACGAGTATTTACATATATTAGTAACGCAAGGAATTTTTGCATTAATATCTTATTTGTTATTATATTTTATAATAGTAAAAGAAGGAATAAAGAAAAGTTTTAAAAAGGAGGAATTATATTTAATATTGCCTGTTGGTGGGTATCTAGTACAAGCTTTTTTTAATATAAGTGTAATCGAAGTTGCTCCTCTTTTTTATATATCATTAGGTATGTTAGTAGAACGTGAATAGTAACAGCTTTAAAGGAAGTGTGCATTATGTATTTAAAAGTAAAAAGATTTAGTGATATGTTGTTATCTTTAATTTTTATAATTATATTATTTCCTTTTTTCATTATAATTATGATAATATTAAAATTAATAGGAATTAAAAATCCTTTTTATAGTCAAAAAAGAAGTGCTAAACATAATAAAGAATTTACTATTTATAAATTTAGAACAATAGATGAGAAAAAGAGTATTCCAAAATTCTGCTTGTTTTTAAGAAAAAAAGGTGTTGATGAGTTATTGCAACTTTTCAATATTTTAAAGGGTGATATGTCTTTCGTTGGACCTAGACCATGGATTGTAGAATATAGTAAGTATTTTAATGATACACAGATGAAAAGATTGGATGTTTTACCAGGTTTAACAGGATTAGCTCAAGTAAGCGATTGTAAAAACATCTTTGAGAAAATAGAAAAAGATATATACTATGTTAATAATTTATCTTTCAAGTTAGATTTTAGTATCTTTTTAAGAACAATTAAATTAGTGTTGTTCGAAAGTAAAAAAGAATTTGATATAAATAATATTAATAATGAAATAGAATTATTAAAAAATCAGGCTGAAAAAGGTAATGGTGAAGTATGAAGTTAGAAGTCTTATTATCGGTTATGAATTTAAATAAAAAAGATTTAGATAAAATGAATATTACTTCTAATTGTGTCGTAATTAATCAATGTGATAAGGAAGATTATGAAGAATATAAAAATTTTAAAATCTATTCGTATAATGAAAGAGGTGTAGCTCATAGTCGGAACAAAGCTTTGGAAAAAGCAAGTGAAGAAATTATATTATTTTGTGACGATGATGTTGTGTATAATCATGATTATGAAGCAATTGTTCTGAATGAATTTAAAAACCATCCTAAAGCTGATATGATCTTTTTTAATCTTTATAGTCCAAACAGAAAAATTAAAAATAATAATAGAAATAGACGAGTGAGAATATATAATGCTTTGAGATATGGTACTTATACAATTGCTGTAAGAAGAAAATCTCTTGTTAAGCATAATATAAAATTTAATACTTTATTTGGAGCAAATGTTATTTATGGCAGTGGTGAAGATACTCTACTTATCGTTGATAGCTTAAAAAATAAATTAAAATTATATGCTAATACCAATTATATAGGCACTGTTCATCAGTTAAAATCGTCTTGGTTTAAGGGATATAATGAAAAATATTTTTTTGATAAGGGTGCTCTTTTTTGTGCCATTAATAAAAAAATAAAGTATCTTTTATGCTTACAATATTTAATTAGTCATAGAGAATTACTGGTTGATATCAAATTAAAAGAAGCATATAGATTGATGATTAATGGTTGTAAATATTATTTAAGTGGCAAAGGATATGATGAATTTATAAAACACAAAATGGAGGTTTGATGTGAAAAAGAAATATAGTTTTATTATTCTGCACTATTTAACAATCGATGATACAATAAATTGTATAAATAGTATTCAAAAGTATTTTTTTGATTTTGATTATAGTATTATTGTTGTTGATAATGCTTCAAGTAATGGTACAGGTGAACAATTAATAAAAAAATATAATAATGATGATAAAATAAAAGTTATTTTAAATAAAACCAATTTAGGTTTTGCTAAGGGAAATAATATAGGATTTAAATATGCTAAAGATAACATTAAGCCAGATTTTATAATTATGATTAATAATGATACCTTTTTTTCTCAACGAGATTTTTTAACTTTAGTAAATGAATCATATGAAAAATATCAGTTTGCACTGATGGGACCTAAAATAATTTTAAAGGATAATTCTATTTATCAAAACCATGAATATTTAAGAGATATTAAAACTTTGAAAAAAATAATTAGAAAATTAAAAATTAAGTTATTTTTTAATAAATTTTATCTCCTTTTTTTCTTTCAATCAATAAATTCAAAAATTAAAAAAGTAAACAAAAAGGAAGATGAGAATTATAATCGATTAAAACACAATGTCGTAATTCACGGATGTTGCTTAATCTTTTCGAAGATGTATATTGATAAATTTGATGGTATTCCTGATTTAACCTTTTTATATTGTGAAGAAGATTTGTTGCAAATTAGGCTTTTAAAAAATAATTTAACATCACTTTATAATCCTTCAATTAGGATACATCATAATCAATACGGAGCAACTGATGCTTTAAATAAAACCAATCGGAAAAAGGATGAATTTGTTTTTAAAAACTTAATTAAGGCTTATAAGATTTTGATTAGTGAAATGAAAAAAAACAATATTTAATTACATATTGTTTTTTTATATTAATATTTAGTTAATCTTTTTTCGACATATAATACTAAGTAATACATAATAGCAGCAATAATACATAAAATAATGATTCCAGACATTACTAAGTCTAAATTAAAGACTTGTGAACCATACATGATTAAATAGCCGATACCTTGTTTAGATACTAAAAATTCGCCCATAATAACACCAATTAAAGACATACTAATATTTATTTTTAAAGTACTAATAATATTAGAAAAATTACTTGGTAATAATAACTTAAAATAGATTTGTCTTTTAGTGGCTTTAAAGGACTGCATTAACTTTAATTTAATCGGATTAACACTATTAAAACCATGATAGATATCAATAATCGTGATAATAACTGAAATTAGTAAGGCCATCACAATAATGGAATCCATTGCTGCTCCAACCCATATAATAATGATTGGTCCTAAAGCAACTTTGGGTAAACTGTTTAGGATTGTTAAATATGGATCAATTACTTTCGCAATAAACCTATTCCACCACAATATAGTAGCTACTACAATACCAATCATAGTACCTAAGGCAAAACTTATAATTGTCTCATAGATAGTAATTAAAATATGATTATATAGATTATGGGTTTGATGAAGATTAATAATAGTTTTTATAATATGTTTAGGACTGGAAGTAATAAAGGTATTGATTAATCTGTAATCTGCTAGAACTTGCCATAAAATAATAAATAAAGTAATAATCGATAATTGTGTCAATCTCACTAAAAAGTTATGACGTTTTATTTTTTTTAGGTATTGTTGATGTTCTAAACTATACATGATAATCAATCTCTTTCCATATTAATTCATAATAATGGGCAAACTCTTTAGCTTTACGATTATTAATCGGAGTTGATTTATCAGTTAATTCAATATTAAATATTTTTTTTATGGTAGCAGGTCTTTTAGATAATATAATAATACGGTCAGCCATGCTTATAGCCTCAGCTAAATCATGGGTTACCATAATAACACTTTTACCTTCACTTTTAATAATCTTAAAGACATCATCTGAAACTGCTAATCTCGTTTGATAGTCTAAAGCAGAAAATGGTTCATCTAATAATAATATATCAGGATTAGTAGCTAGAGTTCTAATTAAGGCTACCCTTTGACGCATCCCACCTGATAAATTAGGTGGATAACTATTACTGAAGTTTGATAATCCATAAGTGTTTAAAAGTTTTAATACATAGTTTTTAGTTTCTTCATTTAAGTTATGATTTATTTCTAGTCCTAGTAAGCAGTTATCTAAAACTGTTCGCCATTCAAATAAGGAATCTTGTTGAAGCATATAACCAATTTTCGTATTTTCACGGAATTTTATCTCACCATCTGTTTTTTCTTCTAATCCACAAAGAATTGATAGAATGGTACTTTTACCACAACCACTAGGACCTACAATAGCCACGAATTCACCATCTGACATAGTAAAAGAAAAATTATCAACAGCTAATGTTTCATCTCTTTTAGTGTGATAAATTTTCCTTAAATCTTTTATTTTTAAAATCTTTGTCATTTTTTCGAATAAGTGTTATCAACTAATTTGTCATATGGTGCATTCTTATCTAATTCATTGGCTGATTTCATAATTGTTTGAATGTGGTTGAAATTATCTTCTTCAATATATGTTGTCTTAAACCATGAATCAATACTCTTATAACGATCAACAATCTTAACTAAGTCGTTCATTGAAGTATCTGGAAAATAATCAATAATTACTTCAGCTATTTTTTCCTTATCATTATTGTGAACATAATCTAAACCTCTTTGAATAGCTTTAACAAAACCTTCAATAACTTCTGGGTTATCTTCAATATAACTTTTTCTCGTATTATAAGAAGTGTAAGGAACTACTCCTCCAAGTTCACCAATTGCGGCTACGACATATCCATAACCTTGTTTTTCAATACTTAAAGCATTAGGTTCAAATAAGGTAACAAAGTCTCCGATACCCCCAATAAAAGCACCACTCATAGCGGCAAACGCAATACTGGTATCAATACTTAAATCATTTACAGGATCAATCCCATTCGATTTTAAAGCCCATTCAAAGGTCATTTCGGGCATACCACCTTTTCTTCCCCCAACAACACTTTTTCCTTTCAAATCATTTAAAGTGAAATGATCATATTTTTTTCTTGAAACTAAGAAACTACCATCACGTTTAGTTAAACCCGCAAAATTAACTAAATAATCTTTTTCCCCTTGTTGGTAGACATAAATAGAGGCTTCACTACCACAAAAACCAATATGAACATCACCAGATAGTACAGCAGCTGAGACTTTATCTGCTCCTGGTACTAAAATAAGTTCGACATCTAATCCTTCATCCTCAAAATAACCTAAACTATGAGCTACATATTGAGGAGCATAAAAAACACTATGGGTTACTTCGGCTACTTTAACTTCTTTTAGATCACTAGTTTCCTTATTAAAAAACAGTAAATATCCGCTTACAAGGATGATTATTAAAGCAGGAATAATATATAAATATATTTTCAAAAAAACTCTCCTTTCATCAATTTATTATATTCAAGTCATAAGTTATGGTGATAAATATGGAGTGAGAATAATGAGACAAATTATGCTATAATACTAATAGGTGGTGAGATTATGTCAGAAGAAAATATCGAAAAAGCAATTACCGGAGCAGCCTCTAATACAGATATCGAATATGAGGAGTCTTTAAGCGATGAAGAATTAGGTTTTCTTAAAGATGCTTTAAGAAAAGGACGTAAATCAGACAGTTTATTATATAATTTAGTTAAATTATATGATAGTAAAAAACAAATGAAGGAAGAGAAGAAATATGATGGAAGTAAAAAGTAATTATGATGATATATATAATTCTCAATCTAAATATTGTTATCCTGAGACAGATGTTTTAATAAATAGTAATAATATAAGAGATGCTGAAGTTTTAAGTAATGTTGAACGAATGATATCGACTTATAAGTTATCTCATTTACAAGTTGAACCAATTAAAGGTAACTTTGATATCGATCATTATTTAAAAATACACCAATATTTGTTTAATGATTTGTATTCTTTTGCCGGTGAAATCAGAACTGAAAACATGACGAAAGGTGTAACTCCTTTTTGTCGACCCGACTATATTCATTATTACTTAACGAAAACATTAGAAAAATTAAATCAAGATATTGTTAAAGTCAAAAGTGAAGAGGAGTTACTTGATGTTTTAGCTTATTACTATGGTGAAGTTAATGTTATTCATCCTTTCCGTGAAGGAAATGGACGTACTCAAAGAGAATTCTTTAGGGAATTTGTTGAATCTAAATGCCAAGATTATGACTTTGGTAATTATGAAATCAACTATAATCAATTAGCTTCAGACGGTAAAACTTGTTTGATAAATGGTTGTATACTTTCGGCAGCTAATGGTGACACGACATTATTAAAAGAGTTTTTTAAACAAACTTTAGTTAATCACCAAAAATTATATGTATCAAAAAGATAAAACACTCTTATCGTATGAGTGTTTTTATGTTATGATTGTAGTGGTGATAGTATGAACTTAGAAGGATTAAACAACAAACAAATTGAAGCAGTCAAAGTACAAGATGGACCATTACTGGTTTTAGCAGGTGCTGGTAGCGGAAAGACTCGTGTTTTGACAACGCGTGTGGCTTATCTAATTGACCAAGGAATTGATCCGAAACAAATTTTAGCAATCACATTTACAAATAAAGCAGCTAAAGAAATGAAAGATAGAATTATAAAGATGTTAGGTCCCGTGGCTTATCAAATTCAAATCTCAACTTTCCACTCTTTTGGGTTGACTATTCTTAAAGAACATCATGATTTATTAGGGTATAAAAAGAATTTTACGATTGTTGATAGTGAAGATTCAATTGTTCTTATAAAAAAGATATTAAAGGAAATGGACTTAGATCCAAAGATCTACCACCCTAAAGGAATTAAAACGCAAATAAGTGGAACTAAAAACGAATTATTAAATCCTGAAGATTATTCAAATTATGCGAATACGGAATATGAAAAGATTGTTTTAAAGATATATAAAGCTTATCAAAATAAACTGGTTATTAACAATTCTCTTGATTTTGATGATTTATTGATGTTACCAATCGTTTTATTTAGACAAAACCCTAAAGTTAAACAAAGTTATCAAGAACGATTTAAATATGTATTAATAGATGAATATCAAGATACGAATGAAGCTCAATATGTATTAACTAAGATGATATCTGAAAAGTATAAAAATATCTGTGTGGTTGGAGATCCTGATCAAAGTATCTATGCTTTTAGAGGGTCTAATTATCGTAATATTCTTAATTTTGAAAAGGATTATAAGAATACGACGACGATTATTTTAGATGAGAATTATCGTTCGACTAAAAATATTTTGAATGTAGCTAACAACATTATTATGCATAATGGTGCTAGAAAAGAAAAGAACCTTTGGACCAATAATAAAGAAGGGGAAAAAATTATCTATCATCGTTCAGAAAATGAAAAAGATGAAGCATTTTATGTTATGACTCAAATAAGAAAATTAAGGGAAAGTTCACCTTTAAATGAAATTGCAGTATTATATCGGACAAATGCTCAATCAAGAAATATGGAAGAAGCCTTACTAAGAGAAAACATTCCCTA
>JAQUFI010000078.1:0-3177 GCA_028684735.1 Bacilli bacterium
AAAAATGTTTTGAAATCTAAGCCAGTAAATTATTATGCGAAATATTTCATATCATTATTTCTTGTTATATCAATTTGCTTTATTAGTGAAAAAACACTTAATTTCTTAATTGTTGATAACTATTTATAATGGTTTACATATTCAGCAATATATTCTCTAACTATTTTAGTCATATTATTTATAATCAATTATTTATTGTTTAAAAAATTTAGAAGTTTATTTAACAAACTGATATTATCCTTTAAAAATATTGTTGAAAGGAAAGATTAAAAAATGATAAAAAAGTTACTAGTTAGAATAATAAACTATATATTTTATTTTTTCAATATTGAAGACAATAAAATTATCTTTGAATCCGGTAGGCAAAAAGTAGATGGTAATCCATTAGCTATTTATCAATATATTAAAAAGAATTGTCCAAATGATTTTAAAACCATTTGGTTAATTGAAAAAAATACTGATACTAGTTCGTTAAACAAGGATGATTATACATACTATAAAACATTTAAAGCTTTCTATCATTAGCTACAGCTAAGTATTGGATAAGAAGTGAAAGTTTTGGAGGTGTTATAAAAAAGAAAAAAAATCAAATATATATTCAAACATGGCATGGTAGTGGTGCATTTAAAAAATGTGGATACGACATCGAAAATATTAATGCAATTAAGCCAATAGATCATATATTAGAATGGGATTATTATATTGCCACCGATCCTTACAATGCTCAAATGATTCAATCATCAACTGGTTATAACAAAAATATTTTAACAATTGGATCTTGCCGAACTGATGAAATTATAAACTTCAATAAAGATTCATTAAAAATAATCAAAAAAAGATTAGGTATTAAGGATAATAATAAAAAAGTTATATTATACGCACCAACTTTTAGAGAAACTGATTTAACTTTGAAAAATATCAATATACCAATTCTAGAATTAGGCAAAAATAAAAATATAATTGTATTAATAAGGCTTCATCCACATGTAAAAGGATTAATCAATGATAAATTATTACCCCAAAATTTTGTTAATGTTTCAAATTATCCTGACGTTCAAGATTTATTATTAATTACAGATATATTAATAACCGATTATTCATCTGTCATATTTGATTTTGCACTTTTAAATAGGCCAATAATTTTTTATGCATACGATTTAAATGACTACTTAATAGAACGAAATGGTTTCTATTTGGATTATAAAAGCGATTTGCCTGGTCCTATTGTATATACTGAAAAAGAATTAACTAAATTTATAAAAAATAAAGAATTGTTAATTAATTATCAAGAAAAAATGAATAATTTTAATAAAAAATATAATTATTTGAATAATGGTAAAGTTTGTGAAAGGTTTATTGAAAAAATGAAAGAAAATTATTTTAAATAAAATTACTTATTTGATATTTTTATATTAACGATATAGAAACAAATAATATATACCTTTACATTAATTTAATAAAAAAAGAATAATGGTAGTAAATTATTCTTTTTTTTGATATAATTTTTATAGTAATTTAAAAGGGGTGTAAATATGGCAATACCAAAAAAAATACATTATGTTTGGGTTGGTGGCAAGGAAAAACCTAACGATATAAAACGTTGCATGAAAACATGGAAAAAACATTTAAAAGATTATGAAATTATTGAATGGAATGAAAGTAATTTTGATATTGATTCTCATCCATTTACAAAGAGTGCTTATAAAGCAAAAAAATGGGCTTATGTTAGTGATTATATAAGAGCATATGCTCTTTATAATGAAGGTGGTATTTATCTGGATACTGACATATTAGTTCTAGATGATTTAAAAAAGTTCTTAGGAGATAGAGCTTTTGTTGGTTTTGAAAATCCTGATTATCCATTTACTGCATGCTTTGGAGCAGAAGCAAAACATCCGTTGTTAAAGGACATAATCGATTATTATAATGGAAAAGAATTTCAATTTGATACAAATGATCAAATGAAATCAGTAAACACTAAAATAGTATCTGAAATCTTAATTAAAAATTATAATTGCAAGGTTAATAATAAAGAACAATTACTAAAAGAAGGAATTCGTGTATATCCAGACAATATCTTATGTAATCCATCTAATGAATCATCCACAATTCATATTTTTACAGGGACCTGGATGGAGGGAATGAAACCTATTGCTCGCAAAATAAATAAATTCATTAAATTAAGATTAACTTCAAAAACAAAAGCAAAGTTATACAATAAATATATTAGAAAAAATAAATAATGTACTATTAGTAAGGTGAGAATATGAAAAAAATTTCCATTTTAGTTCTTCATATGGGATTTGGTGGAGTAGAACAAGCTGTTTCTAGTTTAGCCAATATGTTGGTAGAAAAACATCATGTTGAGATTGTTTCCCTATATAAATTAGAAAATGATTGCCCATTTAAATTAAATAAAAAAATAAATATTAAATACTTATCAATTTATAGACCTAATAAAAAGGAATTTAAAGCTGCAATCAATAACAAAAATATTTTAAAAATAATAACTGAAGGTATAAAAGCTACAAAAATTTTATATTTACGTAAAAAATTAATGAAAAAATATATAAAAAAATGTGATAGCAACATTATTATTTCTTCTAGAATTTTATTTCACGGACTAGTCGGAAAATATGCTAAACATAACGTCATAAAAATTGCACAAGAACATCGACACCATAATAATGAGTGCAAGTATATAGCTACATTAATTAAAAATTTAAATAACATAGATTATCTAATGCCAGTTAGTCAAGAATTAACTGATTGTTATTCAATAATTTTAAATAAATATAACAAACATACTAAAGTTATTTATATAAAACATGTACTTGACTCTATACCTGATAAAGTAACTTATAAAAATAATAAAAAATTAATTACTATTGGTCGGTTATCGCCAGAAAAGGGATATCTTGATTTAATAGAAATTTTTAAATTATTATATAAAAAAGACAATGAATATACATTAGATATATTTGGTGACGGAATTGAGTTATTAGCAATTAAAGAAAAAATAAATAATTATCATTTAGAAAAAGCTATTACACTTCATGGCTTCCAAAAAAAAGATGTTATTAATAAGTATTTAGAACAATCAGGTTTATATATTATGACTTCTTACGAAGAATCATTTGGACTAGTATTAATTGAGGCAATGGCTTATGGAATACC
>JAQUFI010000078.1:3187-5022 GCA_028684735.1 Bacilli bacterium
TTTTCTACAGATCAAGGAGCACATGAAATTATTAATAATAAAAATGGATATCTTATAGAAAATAGAGACTTTAATAGAATGGTTGATAGTATTATTGATATTACAACTAATAAATCATTGGCCAGTAAAATGAGTAAAGAAGCAATTAAAACGAGTAAATGTTATGCCTTCGATATTGTTCAAAAAGAATGGTTAAATTTGATAGATAAAATCTAGAAATGGTGAGGTGATTAAATGAAAGATTATTTTAAAAAATTATATAAAAAAGACGCCAATACATTCTATAGTGAACTTAAAAAAACATTAAAAAAAGAGAAAAAAAAATTTATAGTTACTGCCAATCCTGAAACATTTATGATGGCAAGTAAAGATAAGGATTTTAATGACCTACTTTTAGATAACAATGTAACTATGGTACCAGATGGTATCGGAATAGTTAAAGCTGCTCATATAGTTAAACATGATGTTAAGGAAAGAATTCCGGGTGTTGATATATCTGAAAAATTATTTGAATATGGTAATGAATTGGGAAAAACATTATGTGTCTTAGGATCTAAACAAGAAGTTATTGATGCTTTAAGAAAAGTATTAACTGAAAAATATCCTAATTTGAAAATAGGTGCTCTTTTAAATGGTTATAGCAAAGATAAAGATAAAGACTTTGAAACAATTTTTAAAACTAATCCTGATATTGTATTAGTAGCACTAGGAATGGGG
Organism: Bacilli bacterium; assembly: GCA_028684735.1. Classification (GTDB taxonomy): domain Bacteria; phylum Bacillota_I; class Bacilli_A; order RF39; family UBA660; genus UBA5364. Next base: position 3,905 of record JAQUFI010000078.1, read on the forward strand.
AATCAAGAAAAATTAATATATAAGCATTTGAATAAATTTAAAAAAGGAATTTTTGTTGGAGTAGGTGGGTCTTTAGATGTTTTAAGTGGAACTAAAAAAAGAGCACCAAAAATATTTATTAAATTAAATTTAGAGTGGTTATATCGTATTTGTAAAGAACCTAAAAGAATTAAAAGGTTTTATGACAATAATATTAAATTTATTTTGAATGTTAAAAAATTGATGAAACAATAACTTATATGGTTATCTTTCATTTATTAATAATTTAATGTATAATGATAATGGTAATCAATACTTATAATTTATAAATATTATAAGTATTTAATTACAAAACATATATGTAAGGAGATTTATTTATGATTAAAGTTATGACTATTTTTGGTACGAGACCAGAAGCCATAAAAATGGCACCGCTTGTAAAAGAATTAAAGAAAAGAGAAGAAATTGAGACAATTGTTTGTGTTACTGCCCAACACCGTGAAATGTTGGATCAAGTTTTAAATACATTTGAAATTGTTCCTGATTATGATTTAAACATTATGCAACAAGGACAAACTTTAAGTGATATTACAACAAGAGCTTTAACTGGATTAGAAGGGGTTATTAAAGAAGCAAAACCTGATATCGTTTTAGTTCATGGAGATACATCTACGACATTTGTTGGAGCTTTAGCAGCTTTTTATAATCAAACAAGTATTGGACATGTTGAAGCTGGTTTAAGAACCTTTGATAAATATTCACCATATCCAGAAGAAATGAACCGTCAAATGGTTAGTTGTATGTCAGATATGAATTTTTGCCCTACTGAATTAAGTGCTGATAATTTGAGAAATGAGGGTAGGGGTAATATTTATATTACTGGTAATACAGCAATTGATGCTATGGCTACTACTGTTTCTGAAAATTATGATAATCCAATATTTGATTGGATTGGAGATTCAAGAATGATTTTATTAACAGCCCATCGTAGAGAAAATTTAGGTGAACCGATGTATCATATCTTCCGTGCAATAAAAAGAGTTATTGATGAGTTTGAAGATATTAAAGTTGTTTATCCAATTCATTTAAATCCTAGGGTCAGGGAAATTGCTAATGATGTATTTAAAGAGTGTGATCGT
>JAQUFI010000079.1 GCA_028684735.1 Bacilli bacterium
TAGCTGAAATATATGTGGTTGAAGCGGTTAAATCAACTATCTAATTCAAAGTTTAGATGAACCAGTTAATGAACTATCACTTTATGAAGTAATCGGTGATAAGGAAACAGATTTAGATATGTTGATGGCTTTAAAGGCAGAAATTGAAAGATTAAAAGCATCTGATAAAGAAATCATTGAGACAAGATATATGCAGGATTTAACTCAAACTGAAGCTGCAGAAGTTCTAGGTATGAGCCAAGTACAAGTGTCAAGAAAAGAAAAGAAAATCCTCGTTAAGTTAAAAAATAATTTAGTCAATTATAATTAATGAGATATTAAACTAGTTGTCTTAATCATTAAAATATGTTAAGATAATATTAATTATAATTTGAGGTGGAATATGATAATAAGTGTTATTTCTGATTTACAAAATGATTTTGGTCCTGTTTTAGAAATTTTGGAATTAGGTCTTCAAATAATTTGTGTTATTGTACCAATTATTTTAGTAATCATGGTTTCGATTGATTTTGTAAAAGCTGTTGTTAGTAATGATGATGGGGCATTAAAAAAAGCCTTTAGTAAAGGATTCAAAAGATTAGCGGCAGGTGCTATTATCTTTTTAATTCCTTTTATTGTTAGTTTTGTAATGCAATTAGTCCAAGGAACTGATTATAAAGATGCTAATGTCGAAGGCACATATCATCCAATTATTGAACAAAATCATAATTATTTATAAAAGCAGATTTAGATCTGCTTTTTTTGTATAAAAAAACTAATCTTATTCATAATAAATTTAGGAGGAAGATTATGGATAATAATAAATATCAAGATATTGTGAATCGAAAGACTCCTAAAGAAAATGTCTTATATAATGGAATGATTGCTTTTTTTGTTGGTGGTTTCATAGGAGTGTTGGGACAATTTTTAATGGAATTATATGCTTATTTGTTTCATATTTCCCAAAGTGAGGCTTCTATTTTTATGATTATGACTTTAATTTTCTTAGGTTGTTTATTGACTTGTTTAGGTTTCTTTGATAAGTGGGTAACATTTGCTAGATGCGGTTTAATTATTCCTATTACAGGTTTTGCCCATTCGATGATGAGTGCTGCTTTAGAATATCGTAAGGAAGGATTAATCATGGGAATTGGAGCTAATATGTTAAAATTAGCTGGTTCAGTAATCATTTATGGAGTTGTTAGTGCTTATGCCTTTGGGACATTACGTTTACTGATAATGGGAGGATAAAATGACATTTAAATATAATAGTGTATATATTAATGCCGTAAGTACGATTACTGGACCATATGAATCAAAAGGACCATTAAGCAAATATTATGATAAGAGTTATGATGATTTGTATTTTGGAACTAAAACTTGGGAACAAGCTGAGACAAAACTTATTGAAGAGAGTGTTGATTCGTTATTAACTAAGATAGGAAAAACAAAATTTGATATAAATCTATTAATATCTGGTGATTTACTAAATCAGATTGTCGCTTCTAATTATGCTGCTAGTAGTTTAGGAATTCCTTTTTTGGGAATCTATAGTGCTTGTGCTAGTAGTATTGAAGGGTTAATCATAGGTGCTAATATGATAGAAGCTAATCAAATTAAAAATTGTGTTTGTTCTGTATCTTCACACAATAATGCGGCAGAAAAGCAATTTCGCTATCCCATTGAATATGGTGGACCAAAGCGTAAAACAGCTACTTTTACTTCGACAGGTAGTGCTAGTGCATATTTAACTTATAATAAAAAGGGTATTAAAATAGAAAGTGCTACAGTTGGAATTGTTAATGACAATGGAATTAAGGATATCTTTCATACAGGGGCAATTATGGCTCCAGCTGCTGCCGATACCATTTATCGTCATCTCAATGATATGAAAAGGGAAGTTGGTTATTATGATTTGATTCTGACTGGTGATTTAGGGATGATTGGAAAAGAAATTCTAAAAGAATATATTGAAGTAGAGTATGGAATTAAACTTAATAACTATGATGATGCGGCATGTATGATTTATGATATCAATAGCCAACCGGTTTATGCAGGAGCAAGTGGTTCAGCTTGTTTACCACTAGTTGCTTATGGTTATATTTTTTCTAAAATGAAAAAGAAAGAGTTACATCGTATTTTATTAGTTGGAACAGGTGCTTTAATGTCACCAACCATGGTCAATCAGAAGTTATCGATTCCTGGTATTGCTCATGCTATTAGTTTGGAGGTTGTCGAATGATCTATTTAAATGCTTTTCTTTTTACTGGTACCGTTTGTTTAATTGGACAATTGATATTAGATAATACCAAATTAACCCCAGGCCATATCACTGTTATATTTGTAGTTATAGGGACCTTTTTAGATATATTTAATATTTATGATAAGTTTATTTTGTGGGCAGGTGGTGGTGCTTTAGTACCGATTACTAGTTTTGGTCATTTATTGATTCATGGGGGAATGGAAATGGCTAGTAACATTGGTTATATGGGGTTAATGATGGGGATGTTTAATCTCACTGCCTCTGGTATCACATCAGCAATCGTTTTTTCATTTATTTTATCATTCTTGTTTCAACCTAAAGATTAATTTATGATATAATACCTATGAGGTGTATTATGGGTAAAAAAACAATTATGTTAAAAAGTTTTTTAAAAGTTATTGTTAGTAATAAAAAACAACTTAATTTAATGGTACCTGATTATTATGTCAAAGATATCTATATGATTGATTATGAACATTTATTAGACAAAGGTTTTATTAATTTAATTTTTGATATTGATAACACCATCTTACCCGTTAATGATATCAAGGTTAATCGAAGATTAATTAAACTCTTTAAAACACTAAAGAAAAAAGGTTTTAAAATTTGTCTCATGTCTAATAATGGTAATGAGAGGGTAAATCCAGTGTCAAAGAAACTAAAAGTTTTATCATTAGCTAATGCTGATAAACCAACGAAAGAATCATTTGATAATGTTTTAAAGTTACTACAAGCAACTAAATCATCAACTATTATGATTGGTGATCAAATGCTAAGTGATATCAAAGGTGCTAACGAGTATGGGATTGCTAGTTTATTAGTTGAGCCTTTAGACAATAAATACGATCTTCAAACTGGGACAAGTCGATTCCTTCAAAATATAATAGAGTTAAAATTAAAAAAGAAGAAACGATTTATAAGACATAATTATTATTAACTTAACAAATGTTAAGTTTTTTATTTAGGGAATATGTTATAATATTTTTGTATTGAATTAGAAGAAATGGTGATAGGATGGATCAAATAATTATTAAAGGGGCTAGGGAAAACAATTTAAAAAATATTAATCTCGAGTTACCAAAAAATAAATTAATTGTTATGACTGGCGTTAGTGGAAGTGGTAAAAGTTCCTTAGCGTTTGATACGATATATGCGGAAGGTCAAAGAAGATATGTGGAAAGTCTCAGTGCTTATGCGAGACAGTTTTTAGGTGGAACTGAAAAACCTGATGTTGATTCAATTGAAGGATTAAGTCCAGCTATCAGTATTGACCAAAAAACGACCAATAAAAATCCTCGTAGTACAGTTGGAACAATAACTGAGATATATGATTATTTAAGGTTATTGTATGCTCGTATTGGTATTCCATACTGTCCAGATCATCACATTCCTATTACTAGTCAAAGTATTGAAGAAATGGTTAATCAAGTTTTAGAAATAAAAGAACAATCTAAAATCAGGGTTTTAAGTCCTGTTGTGCATGGGGAAAAGGGAACTCATAAAGATTTATTAGATAGTTTACGAAAAGATGGCTATGTTAGGGTTCGTGTTGATAATGAGGAATATGAATTAGAACAAGATATTATCTTAGAAAAAACCAAAAATCATAAAATCGATGTCGTAATTGATCGATTAGTTATTAAAGATGGTATTCGAAGTAGATTGTATGAAGCAATTGAAACTGCTTCTAAATTAGCTAATGGAAAAGTGGTTATTGATGTAATTGGTGGTGAAGAAATTGTTATGAGTGAGAAGTATGCATGTCCTAAATGTGATTTCTCACTACCAGAATTAGAACCTAGAATGTTTTCGTTTAATGCTCCATATGGTGCTTGTGATGAATGTAAAGGTTTAGGTATCAAATTAAAAATTGATGAAGACTTGATTATTCCTAATCGAGATCTAAGTATTTTAGATGGAGCTATAACAGCAATTAATCTTAACGATACTAACAACATAACGTTTACTAATATTGAAACAGTGGCTAATTTTTATCATATCGATTTAGAGAAACCAATTAAAAACTTAAAAAAAGAAGAATTAGATATTATTCTTTTTGGTTCGAAAGAACTCATGGAATTTAATTATACTTCAAAGAATGGTAATACTAGAAAAACAACTGATCTTTATGAAGGGGTAATAACCAATTTAGAACGTCGTTATATTGAAACAAAAAGTGGTTGGATTAGAGATTGGATTGAACAATATATGACAGAATTAGAATGTCCTAAATGTCACGGGGCACGTTTAGATTCATCAGTTTTATCAGTCTTAATAAACAAAAAGAATATTTATGAAGTAACGACTTTAAGTATTGGCCATTTATTTAAATTTTTATCTAATTTAAAACTCAATAAAGAAGAACAAGAAATCTCTAATATTGTCATTAAAGAGATTTGTTCAAGAGTAACTTTCTTAATCAATGTAGGTTTAGAATATTTAACTCTTAATCGTATGGCTAGTACTTTAAGTGGGGGTGAGGCTGGTCGAATTCGTTTAGCAACTCAAATCGGTTCACGTTTAACAGGTGTTCTTTATGTCTTAGATGAACCTAGTATTGGATTACATCAAAGAGACAACAATCGCTTAATTAATTCGTTATTAGAGATGCGTGATTTAGGTAATACTTTGATTGTTGTTGAACATGATACGGATACAATGCTGGCTAGTGATTATCTAGTTGATATTGGACCATATGCTGGTCGTAATGGTGGTGAGGTAGTTGCTACTG
>JAQUFI010000080.1 GCA_028684735.1 Bacilli bacterium
CTACTATTATAGTACCATTGTTATCAGAAAAATTATGTGTTATATACTTTATGTTGTTATTTTCAAAATCATTTGGAAAATTTATCTTTTCTTTCAAATTGTAGATAATACCGTCAATACCAAGTACAGTTTGATATGATTTATTACCGTAATTATCGATTATTACACTATCTTTCATAGAAGGTAATCTACTATCAATTATTTCTAATTTTCCGTCCTTTATGAAAATTTGATTTTCATAAATAGTATTATTTCCAAAGTTTTCTATTGTAGAAAATTTACTATATGTTCTAATAACAGAATTTTCATGTTTAAATTCAAATAATGGTATTATTGTATCTAAAAGAGTAATTCCTTTAATTTTATTATCAGTTGGTTGTTTTGAAGTTAGATTATATATATCACCATCTATATTTAAAGCTTTATCTAAATATAGATTTACAAATATTCCTGCGATATTTGTATCATTACTAATAATACGATCACTCTTTATATAATAATATTTATCACCAAAAACTGATGCTTCTCTTTTAACAATATCTGGAGTGATTTCTTTTGTAGTTTCATTTATGGCATCACTAATTATAATTGTAAAGTCGGTAACATAATCATAGTTAAAAGTATATACTCTGCTATTTATAGGTTGTTCTGTAACTATTTTATTATCTACCTTAATAATAAACTTAGTATATTCTTGAATGCTACTAAATTCAATATTGATTTTATCAACACCTGTCGAATATACATCTACTTTAGGCAAATTATTAAAACTAGTTACCACTTGACTCATTAATGGATTAATATCACTAGGTAGGTCCATTAATACTTGATTTGGTACTATTATAGCACTCGCATTTTTAATTCGTGGAAAGTGACCATTTGCTAAATCTGGATAATTCCAACGACTAGTTGCCAAACCAATCCCGGTGTATGTAGATTGTACTTTTAATTTATTATCATCAACTAGATTAGTAGCAGTAAGTCCATTATTCGGAACATCTTTTACTGGTGTTCCATTAATAGTTGTTTTATCGTATACTCTTAAATTATTAATTAAATTAGAATATGCTCTATCGTTACCTACACTTGGAGAAGCTAATCCATATTGGTTAGTAGCAGTAATATTTGCAACTACTAAATTACCATAGTAGTGACCAGTATATAATGGTGCTTCAGCTTTGCCTATTAAACCACCAGCATTACTTTCAGCTTTTACATTACTTCTTTCTACAATAGTATAATATATTCTTGATACGTTAGTTGCAGCTGTTGTAAATTGATTATTAACATATCCTATCACTGCTCCTGCATTAACACCAGTGGCTTCAACATTAGCATTTGTATTATTGTATCCAATTTTACCAGAAATGATGTAGCCAGTTATACCACCAACATTATTTACTCCTTTAACTGTTGTATTATAAGTAAAACTATAGTGAACATTACTACTTTGGTAGCCTATAAATCCTCCGGTATTAAATCCTTTAGAAGTTATAGTTGAATTTATGACACCAGAATCATATTGGGTATATCCGCTTCGACCAACCATCCCGCCGACGTTTTCTGAAGATGTTGACAAGCCTTCTACTAATGTATCAGACACATATCCATTATAAATATAGTAGGAATATCCAAATGCGCCCCCTATATCCTTGCCTGTTCCCATAATGTGACAGTTATTAACATATATTTCATCTAATCTATAAAAATAACTATTGCCAGACATTCCGCCAACGTAAGTAGTACCACTAATAGTTGAATCTGAAATTGATGAATAACTTGCACTTCCAACTCCAGCTAAACCACCCACATAGGTTCTTCCTGAAACATTCATATCGCTTAGAGTAAAATTATTAAAGGTTGTGGTTGCATAATATTCTTTATATCCAAGAACTCCACCAGCATAATCACGACCTTCAACAGTGACATGACTAGCTGTTATATTATTAAAATTATTATCGTATAGCGATCTTGATACAAATCCTGATGTAAAATCTAGTCCTATTGCTGTAATGTTTTGGAGTGTAACATTTGTAGTATTATATCCTCTACCCAATACTATTGGTGCAACATATGACATTTTTGAAGCATTAATTGTAATATTAGTAAAGTTTACGTTATCAATATCAGCATTACTCATTCTAATTATACCAGTATAATTACCAGAGGTAGCAATATTATTAATTTGAATGTTTTCAAAATTAATATTTTTTAAACTTGTACTTATTTTTTTAATAAGTGAATTATAACTACCTTTGAAATTTACAGTTAAATTTTTTAAAGTATGTCCGCCATCAGTTCCTTCTAAACGTCCAATAGAAACGTTAGTGTTAATATTTATTTTCCCTGTGAAGTCAATGTCAGCAACTAAACGATAATTCTCTAAATCATCTTTACTTATAGATTGCCAATCTTCAAATTTTTCAATATTTTTATAAAATTGTAATGGGATTACTATAGCTTTTTTCAATAATTTACTTTCGCCATTTTCTTCATAAATTATCTTATTTAATTTATAGGTATCAAAATATTTATTTGGTGCAACGATAACTTCTATGGTCGTTACTCCATCAATTGTAAAATTTTTCTTGGTTTCAACAATATTAAAATAATCAAATTCTATATTAGTAATATTTATATTTTCCGGATTCCTAAAACTAACTAATACAGTAGCATCATTAATTCTTTGGACTACATTTACATTAATAATTGGAAACTTTGCTTCTTCTAGGTAATTGTTAACTTGATTAGGTAACAATTGATTACCAGTAGTATTATATAATTTTGGTAGACTGCCATCTGTTTCTATACCGTCATAGTTAAAGAAGTCCCCTAATTTTATAACATTAACATACGTATTCTTTATTAATAAATCTTCTTTACTAAGCAAAATTTCACCAAAAAAGTTATTAGAAGTAAAACCATTTATAGTTTGTTCTGAATAAGCATAATTATATTGATTAGGTGCAATATTTCCAACAGTTCTATGCATATTAGTAGTTAAATAAGAACTATATAGATTACCTAATGATAATGTATTTGAAGTAATATTATTAGTACTATTCCCAATAATACCACCTACAAAATCTAATTCACTATCTATATCAACTTTTGAATAAACATTATATAAACTTCCACTAGACCAACCAACTATACCACCGGTAAAAACGGAATTGTTTGCAATTTTACCAACTGCGTAACTATTTTCAATAATACCCCCACTTAATTGTCCGACTAAACCTCCTACACCATAAGTTGAAATCGAATCAAGAATACTGATATTAATATCTTGTGCAAAGCAATTTTCTATGTATCCAGAACTTAGATATCCAACTAAAGAACCAATTCTAACATCATTTAGTTCTTCTCCTGTTATATTATTAAAGTTAGTTACAGATGAATTTCTAATAATTACTCCACTGCTTGAATATCCTATTAAACCACCTATATGACCAGATGCATTTACATAGACATTCTTCATATGAACATTCTCTATAATGGGATTACCAGTTGTGTTATAAATTAATCCACCATAAGAAGATACATTCGTTTTTCTATAATTTTGAACATATAAATTTTGTATTTCGCCGCTTAATGTAGTAAATAAGCCGTTACCACTAGTAATTTCTATATTCTTAATGGTATGACCATTACCATTTAATTTTCCGGAAAAATTACCTACTGCAAAATTAATAGCATCTCTAAAATCTAAATCAGTCGTCAATTGATAGTTTTCACTTGGACTGTTTTTTATTAATTTCCAATCATCAATTGATGAAATATTTCTATATAAATCAAAATAAAGAATTCTTTCATTTACTTCATATCTTCTAGTATAAGGTATATTATATTCCCCAACAGAATTAATGGACATAACATAGTATTTCGATACATATTTTATTGGATTTGTAATATTAGCGATTACTTTGCTCTTTCCTTTTGCATATGTTTGAGATAATATTTCAACCGAAACATCTTTGATATCAATTTTAGTAATTCTTTCCCCAGCTGGATTATGTACATTAAATGCTACTTTAGCTGAGTTAATTTTAGGCTCAATTACTTCTAAAGATGTAATATCAATTAAATCAGCATCTTCAACTGTAATTAAAGGAATTAATTCTTGGTTTGGCATACAGTCTGGCCAATCTAATTGTGGGTAAAAACCTTTTGAAACTAATTCATCAACGATAAATTTATTCTCATCATTTAATACGTTGTTTTGAAAATCAACATCATGAATAGCTAAACTGGAAACTTTCTGACTATAACTAGCATTAAATATATCGTTTGCTGCATAAAATAAATTTCTAACGTTAATTTTACTAGAGACAACCCCGACATTAGGATCGCGTTCTAAATCAACACCTTGTCCAGAACCAACAGAATAAACATTTTGAATAATTCCTCGATTGCTTTCACCAATAATATTACCAACTTGTTTATTTCTATCTCCTTCATCAATCGTATTAACATTAATCAAAGAAAAAACGTTTTCAATGCTTGAATTCACTCCAGTATAAGCCGCAATAGGACCAACTCTTTTATTTCCAGTAGTACCATTAGGAAAAGTAGCATTTATTGGTTCGCCGTATACATAACCATTTTTCATTGTTCCATAATTATGCAAAACTCCAGTTGAAAAAAAGTATGATCCATGAATTGGCACTTTAGAAGTGATAACAAAAATTTCTACTGTACCATAATTAACATAAGAAAGTGTATCATATGTAATATTTGATACAGCAATAGCTTCAACAATTGTAACCTTTAGATTTCTTATTGTACCATAACTGTAATAGTTGAATCCATACCAGTAACTTCTTTCAACAGTACTGTCCAACGATATTTCCAAATCTAAATTTTGGATTAATACTGTACTAGAAAGTGTATGAAATAAATATGATGGTCTATTTAACATGTTTAGTTTTACAGTATGACCTTGAAAATCAATTTCACCATTAAATGTAC